>CANQIH010000005.1 GCA_947624035.1 uncultured Oscillospiraceae bacterium
GACGTTCTCTGGAAGGCCGTGCGGAACATCGCCCACGGGCAGGTGTTCGACGAGAACTTCCTCATGGGCCTCGCCACCGTGGGCAGCCTGGCCCTGGGGGAGTACCAGGAGGCCGTAGGCGTCATGCTCTTCTACCAGGTGGGAGAACTGTTCCAGTCCTACGCCGTGGGCAAGAGCCGCCGGTCCATCGCCCAACTCATGGACATCCGGCCCGATACCGCCAACCTTCTGGTGGAGGGGGAGCCGGTGGAGACAGACCCGGAGGAGATCGAGGTGGGCCAGGTCATCCTGATCCGGCCCGGGGAGAAGGTGCCCCTGGACGGGCGCGTGACCTTCGGCACCTCCAGCCTGGACACCGCCGCCCTCACCGGCGAGTCGGTGCCCCGGGAGGTATCCGAGGGGGACGAGGTCATCTCCGGCTGCGTGAATCTCACCGGCGCGCTCATCGTGAAGGTGACGAAGCCCTTCGGCGAGAGCACCGTGTCGAAGATACTGGAGCTGGTGGAGAGCGCCTCGGAAAAGAAAGCCCCGGCGGAGAACTTCATCACCCGCTTCGCCCGCTGGTACACCCCGGCCGTGGTCATCGGCGCGGTGCTGCTGGCCTTCCTGCCGCCGCTGATCGTGGGCGGCTGGACCATGTGGCTGCGCCGGGCGCTGATCTTCCTGGTCATCTCCTGCCCCTGCGCGCTGGTGATCTCCATCCCTCTGTCCTTCTTCGGCGGCATCGGCGGTGCCTCCCGCCAGGGCATCCTGGTGAAGGGCGGCAACTATCTGGAGCTGCTGGCCAAGGTGGAGACCGCCGTGTTCGACAAGACCGGCACCCTCACAAAGGGCGTGTTCCAGGTGACGGGGCTCTATCCCGCTGAGGGCGTGACCGAGGCGGAGCTTCTGGAGACCGCCGCGCTGGCGGAGGCATACTCCAACCACCCCATCGCCCGATCCCTGCGCGCGGCCTACGGCAAGGACGTGGACGCCGCCCGGGTCACGGACGTGCAGGAGGTCCCGGGCCATGGCATCACCGCCTGCGTCGACGGCGCGTCCGCCGCGGCGGGCAACGAGAAGCTCATGGCGTCTCTGGGCCTCCGGGCCCAGACCGGGCCGGAGACCGGCACCCAGGTCCATGTGGCCCGGGACGGGAAATACCTGGGCCGGGCGGTCATCTCCGACGGCGTGAAGGACGGGGCCAAAGAGGCCATCGCGGCCCTGAAAGAGCAGGGCATCCGCACCGTGATGCTCACCGGCGACGCGGAGAAGGTGGGCCGGGCCGTGGGCGCGGAGCTGGGCCTGGACGAGGTGCACGCCCAGCTGCTGCCCGGTGACAAGGTGGAGCAGGTGGAGCGGCTGCTGGCTGCCAAGTCCGAAAAGGGCGTTCTGGCCTACGTGGGCGACGGCGTCAACGACGCGCCGGTGCTGAGCCGGGCGGACGTGGGCGTGGCCATGGGGGCCATGGGCTCCGACGCCGCCCTGGAGGCCGCCGACGTGGTGCTGATGGACGACGATCTGGGCAAGCTTTCCGTTGCCATGAAGATCGCCCGGAAGTGCCGCCGGATCGTGACAGAGAACATCGTCTTTGCCCTGACCGTGAAGGGGCTGTTCCTCATCCTGGGGGCCTTTGGCCTGGCCAACATGTGGGAGGCCGTGTTCGCCGACGTGGGCGTGGCTGTTCTGGCCATCCTGAACGCCAGCCGCATGCTGGGCAAGGTGGAATAAGAGGGGCAAATGACAATGAAAGACGAGACCATGCGGACTTCCTCTAAGGCAGAGAAGATAAAAGCACGGCTCTTGGAGTTTTGCACTCTGATGTCATTCGAGTATCGTGGTCTGTATTGTGACGTTGACCCCTTTGATCTGCATCTTTTCCATATCATGTGTGGAGATGAGGAGCGGGATGTCCACAGTATCAAGGAGGTCATGGAGAGCCCGCTCTTTGCCGGGGCAAGCTTACAAGATATCGCTGATGAAATAACGATTTAGACTGGTGATCAAAATCACATACCATATTGACGAAAGCACAGCGCTTATGCGCTGTGCTTTCGTCATGTTCGCTTGCGCCCGGGGCTGTGTTCGCCTGTCTGCGGTGCCTACCGCACTAATGCCTCCCTCTGACGAGGGAGGTGGCGCGGCGAAGCCGCGACGGAGGGAGAGATATGATAGCTTAGCTTGTTGTATCTCTCCCCCAGTCTCGCTGGCGCTCGACAGCCCCCTCGTCAGAGGGGGCCGCTGGCTTGGCGGAAGCTTCAAGCCTCTACCAGGCCCCTTGCCTCCCCCCAAGGGGAGCCTTACTGCAACAAGGTACGATATCTGGCTATAAAATTAAGCGGTAGGTGATATCCAAGGTCCAGGCCGCCTTATTGAAGACGATGCGCTCCGTGATGTCGCGGAGGGCGTCGTTTTTATCTTCCGGCGGCGCGTCGGGGGCAGCGAGAGTGTCACGGGTCTTTTTGAGAGATGCTATCAGGACGGCGGCGGCGTCCTCGGAACTGGCGGCCGCGGATTCGGCGTCAGCTATGAGGGCTTGCGTCTCCTGGGTGGATTTGTCCAGGGATGCTTTCGCCGCGCTGAACTGTTCAAGGGATAGCGCACCGGCCAGATAGGCGTCCAAAAGGCGGCTGTCGCGCCGCTGGAGATCGGACAGCGTTGCGTGCAGACGGAAGAGCTCACCGGATCGTTCGCGGTTGGCATGGGTGACGGTGTAGTCCAGGGGGACGCCGGCGTTGATGTTGTGGTCCAGCTGCTGGATAATGGCCTCGTGGAGAAGGCTCACGGAGATATATTGAGCTCCTGCATTTGCCGCGGTTGTAGTTGGCGCACTTGAAATAATGCGGTTTCTGATAAATGAGGGTCCCGCCGCACTCTGAACAGCGGACAAGGCCGGACAGCCAATCCCTAAGACCGGCGGCGGGCCGGGCATTATACCCATACTTGGCCTTTTGCTGGGCCATCATCACCTGGGCGGCGTCAAAGGTTTCCTGAGACACCAATGCCTCGTGAGAGCTATCGGCAATAATGGTATCCGGGCTGGTGGAGTGGCGCGGGGCCTTGCCGGTGGGCGTCCACCGGAGCTTGCCGATGTACACGGGGTTGCGCAGGATATATTCGACGGTGCGGCTTTCAAATGCTTTGCCGTAGCGGGTGGTGGCGCCCAGGGCGTTGAGCCAGCGGGCGATCTGGTATGTGCCTTCTCCGCCGTTGAAGCGGTCGAATATCTGGCGGACGAGCTCCGCCTCCTCCGGGAAGGGCACAAGGAAGGTCTTTTTGCCGGGCTCCATGTGGGACCGGTAGCCAAAGGCGGGACCGCTTTGCAGCTCCCCGCGGCTGGCCTTGACGGTCATGCTCCTCTTAACCTCCTGGGCCAGGCGGATGGAATAGAACTCGTCAAACCACTCTATGATGCGCTCGATCAGAGAGGCAAAGTGACCTTCCGGCAACGGCTCTGACACGGAGACGACATCGACATTGCACTGCTTACGGAGCAGCGCCTTATAGACGATGCTTTCCTCCTGGTTTCGGGCGAACCGGCTGAATTTCCAGAGCAGGATCACGTCAAAAGGAGCGGGATCGTCCTTCGCCGCCCCGATCATGGCCTGGAAGGCTGGCCGGTTCTCGGACCGCTTGCCGGATATGCCCTCGTCCATGTACACGTTATCGTCCGGGAGGACGAGGCCGTGGGCCGCAGCATACTTCCGTATCTCTATGAGCTGGCTTTCCGGGGATTGCTCTACCTGTTCATCGGTGGATACGCGGATGTATGCAGCGGCGATTTTCGGGATGTTGGAAGTCATCAGGTATCACAACCTTACTGCTGATTTGGGCGGAAAACGATGTTGGCCGATACTGTGGCCCGTTCCGGGAGACCGGAGCGGGCGTTTCGTTTTGGGCTTCACTATGGGATTGTTCATCGGCGTGCGGCGCTTTTTATTTCAAAATACGTGTTTATACGTAAAAAAGTATTGACAACACGTATTGACACGTGCTAAAATGTTGATAGAAAGAGAGGTAACGCCGGTGAAATACAGTGAGCTCTACAAGAGATTGAGGGAGATAAAGTGCTGCATTGTCAGAGAAGGGGCCAATCACTCCATGTGGTACAGCCCGGTCACCGGCAAAACTTTCCCGGTGAGCCACCATAAGGGGCAGGAGGTCCCAACGGGAACACTAAAATCGATCGAGCGGGATTCGGGGCTGCAATAAACCCCTATCCCCATCAAGAAGGGAGATAATAAAAATGGCAAAATATGTTTATCCTGCGATCTTCACGCCGGAGCCGGAGGGGTATTCCATCAACTTCCCCGATCTGGAGAGCTGCTACACCTCCGCGCCGACGCTGGAGGAAGGGATGGAAATGGCGGCCGACGTGCTGTGCCTGACCCTCTATGGTCTGGAGGAGGCAGGGAAGACGATCCCCGCGGCGTCCGATCTGCGAGACGTGAAAACGGCAGGAGAGGAATTCGTGAGCCTGGTGCGGTGCGACACCATCGAATACCGCCGGTTCTACGACAACAGGGCTGTCAAGAAAACACTGACTATCCCGGCCTGGTTGAACACGATGGCGGAGCGAAACGGAGTGAACTTTTCCATGGTGCTCCAGACGGCGCTGAAGCATGAACTGAACATCCAGTGACCATTGCCCCGGCCTGACGCCGGGGCTTTTTTGTGCATCTCAGGTCAGCGAGACCGGGGCAGGCGTTTTGTTTTGGGGCTTCACAATAGGGATCAGTCCACCTGTTCATCGGTGGAGACGCGGATGTACGCCGCGGCGATCCTGGGGATGTTGGCGGTCATGGGGTATCACCAGATTATGTGCGCTCGGGGGCGCCGATCACACCAGCGAGATAATTCCGGGCATGAATGACGCGGGATATATCAAAGTCGGATTCATAGGTGCAAGAATAAAGAGAAAACAGCGCACTGGAAATCTGCTTGTCGTTCTGGTATGTACGGCGGTCTTTTGCGCCGTCGCCAGCTATGAACGTGTTCAGCCTATCATTGAAAGTTTTGATCGTATCATGGAGATACTCCAGGCTGTCATCGTCACGGTCTTCATCGTCCAAATACGCATCTGTGAAGTACACGGCATCGGTAGCCATGTTGAAGGCAAAGTCGCTGATGGGAGAGCTGAAACGCTGGACAAGGGGGAAAGCAGAAGAGAAAGCTATAGCAGCCAGCAAAAGAACGGTGACGACGCGGAAGATCACAGCACCGGCTTTTCCCCGGCTGCTGGGTGACGCCGGGGGCTGGGTGAGCGGGTATCCGCACTGCGGACAGGCGGCGGCCTTGTCGGAGACCTCGCGGCCGCACTCGGGGCACTTTATGAGAGCCATAGGGGGACCTCCTTATAATAATGTCGGGCTACTAAATACCGCGGCAATCCTGGGGATGGCGGGTGTCATATGGTGTCATCATCCAAATTAGGGAACTTCTTAAGAAGGTGACTGTATACTGTATGCTGGGCTCTGCGGAAATCAGGCACAAAAGTAAAGGCGTAAAACATATCGGAAAGATTGTCGGCGCACCACTGAAACAGTTTCTTCTTTGATAACTCCCGTGGAGCATTGGGAGCGGCACGATCCAGAAGTGGGAAAATATCACGTTTTGTAGAATACAAATTATACAGCGCATCTGTACTGACAGGAATTGGAGAAAGCAGAGGGAACGACAAAAGTGGAGCGTATTTATCAGATGCCTCAATGCAAAACGGTCGGTCGCCATCCGAATAGCAAATATATAAAAAGTCTTTAACTTTCTCTTGACATGCATATGGAAGGGCGTCGACGAGCGGGATAGCTTCAGAAGCGGAGAGTTGGAGATTCTTATTAACACCCGTCTCGAATTTGCCATCGAATAATCCTAGTTCCATGGCAAGCCGGTACATATGCTTGCAAGGGCGTGTGGGAGAGCCACACGGTCGGGAAGGACCGTTACATTCAAATAGGGTCGTGGTGTATACGT
This sequence comes from uncultured Oscillospiraceae bacterium, assembly GCA_947624035.1. GTDB lineage: Bacteria > Bacillota > Clostridia > Oscillospirales > Oscillospiraceae > CAJOIG01. The sequence continues at coordinate 5,950 of CANQIH010000005.1, forward strand.
TGCCGCAGTTATCAGCAGGGAAAAGACACATACGCTTTTCTTTATCAAGGCTTCCGCGAACGGGGGATGTATCCTTCTTTACAGCCTTGGCGATGCTGCTCAAATGAGCTGGGTCCTTATGAATTTCGGTGCCCCAATAGTCAAGAAAAGGATTATTGCCCATAGAAAAACCTCCTATTTGATTTTAGTTCGCTGCTTCCAGATCGGAAACAGCGTCATTTTTTTCTGAGTAGGACCGGCGGGCCATGGCCATGGTCTGGAGGATGTACTCCTTCCCTTCCGGCGACAGCTGCCGGAAATCGGAGACAAGGGAGGCCTCGACAGGAGATAGCTCTGCCGAAGGAGTTACAGCGGGAAGCTTAGGGGCGTCGTAGCCGCAAAGCCATGCGGGATTGACGTTTAGTTCCCCGGCTATGGCCTCAACAACAAAGCGCTTCGGTTTGCGGGCACCGGTCAGATAGGCGCTGATGGACTGTTTAGAAACGCCTATGGAAGATGCGAAAGCAGTAACAGACTGATCGCCAAGAGCTTCTTTTAAGCGCTCCTTGAATGTAGACACGATTTCCATATAAATCACCACCGACATCAATATAACATGTAACGTCCACAAAATCAACAAAAAACACAAAAAATAGAAAAAATGTCCACAATGTGGTTGACATATGCCGCGATGAGTGCTACTATACCATTGTCCACAATGTGGATAACACCAGAGAGGAGGGATAATATGGAACTTTCGGTGCTACGCGGCAGGATAATCGCTAAGTACAGAACGCTCGGCGCATTCGCTGATGCTGTTGGGTGGAAAAGGAATAAGGCCAGCAGGATAGTCAATGGAGCCCAGGATATGGACATAAATGATATACAGGTGGTGGCTCATGCCCTGGACATTGATGACTGCGCGGACTTCATAACTCTTTTTTTTCCTGCAATGTCCACAAAGTGGACAGCGTAAGGAGGTGAAACGGGAGTGATGGATGTGCTGGAGCACTTCGGCTACGAAGGGCTGGACGGCATAGAGGGCATCGGGATAGGCGACAACAACACACATCTACCTGGCGCCCAGGGTGAAGGGCAAGGAGAACACAATGCCTGATTACAGATTTGCAGCTTCCCTTGGTATCAAGGTCCACAAGCTTACCAAGAAAGAGATCAGCCGCATCAACAATTGGTACTGGCAGCCCCGGGCCCGGTACGTTATCACCGCCCCCGATGGCCTTGAGTATTACTCCTACGAGGCATCCCGGGAGGAAATCGAAGACATTGCCCTCCGCCGCTGGGGCTGCCATGAATACCCAGAACCATCCCCAGTCTGATGACATCCACCACGGAAGCGGGACGCGAAGGAGGTGAGGCGCGGTGTATGTGTTTTCCAAGGAGGAGACAGCCGAAATTGAAAAGGCGGCGCAGGACGCGCCGCCGGCAGTACACACGGACACATTTTATATCTTCCCTGACAACGGCGAGAAGACGCTGACCATTTCCACGGAGCCGCCCGGGGCAGCGCTGAAGCTGGATCGGGAACACGCAAAGCTGCTGGTGAAGCTCATTGATCGTGTGATCCAATCGTGGGCGGAGAAGGACACGGAGCGCTGCCTGAAGGACAAAATCGAGGAGGCCAGGGCGCTGGCGCGTGAGCTGGCCTCCGAGGGAGGACGCCTGCCGGATGAGGCGGTGGGGCTGTTCATCAATGGAGCGGGATACCGCGATCACATCCAACGGCTCGTCGATTTTGATTTCAGCCGGGAGGGTCGAGCGGGAAGCCTTCTGCGGTGATCACCTTGCGGAGTTTTCGCAGTATGGAGTTGCACGTAGATATGTTGCTGACAACGTTGTTGCGCTGCTGGTCTGACATGGAGAAGCCAAGAGCATTTTCTCCGCCGGATGATAGAAGGCCTTCAAGGTCTGCGCGGGTCTGCTTGACGGACGTGTGCATAAGCTGAAGTTCCCCGATGGTGAAATCCATTTTGCCGGGACTACTCATTTTATCACCCCCTCTCTCCTTCCCAATACTACCACGGGAGCGGGACCGGGGGCAAGGCGCAAAGGAGGTGAAACGGGAGTGAGTACAGAGCCATTGTGGGCGGAAGTGGGAAGGAAATGTCTGGAACGGGCGAAGGAGATCCTGGACAAAGAAACCTCGCTGACCTGCGAAGAAGTCAGCGAGGCGGGACGGCTGATAGATTGTGCCGTTGCTATGGATCTTCAGAATCTTCGGTGGGAAGAGCGAAGCCTATCTTGTGCGGAGGGGCAGACTGGTCGGCTTTTGGGATGGAGAGTAGGAGGTGAGCGGGAGTGAAAGACCACGAGAAGATAGAGCGGCTGCGCCGGGCGATCAACACGGCGATCCTGGAGAGCGGGGCGACCATGGCCGACGCGCGAAGGGCGGTCAACATGGTCGTGACGGATCTGAAAGAGATCCAGGATATCGCCATGGAAAAAACAGCGGTGGAGAGGCTGGCCGCGATGGCCGGCGGACCGGCCGGGGACCAGGCGAAACGGCTGGAAGAGGCAAAAAAGAAGCTGGCGGACTTCCAAGAGTACGTGAAAAGGCCGCCGGAGCTCCGGGAAAAGGATATGGAAGAACTGGAAAGGAACTTTGCCGATCCGTTCAAGAGAGAACACGAGCCGCTATGTGTTCTCCCAATGCCTGATGGAACAGGAGAGATTCACATTTTTGCAGATCACCAAGTTGCTTGTCGGGAATCTCAGCGGCAGACAGATGCTTTATTGCGATCCACTGATGCGAATGAAGATAACTGACCACCTCTGCGCTGGCGTCATCGAGGCTGGCGGCGATCACCCACACGCGGATTTTAGTCCGGCTCCCATAGGGAAAGAAGGGATTGTCGCGGGTCGGTTCACATTCGATCGTGAAAGCATACGGATTGGCAATGGACATGATATCACCCCATCTCTCGTTCCCAATACTACCACGGGAGCGGGGCCGGGGGCAAGACACCAAGGAGGTGAGCGGGAGTGCTGAAAGAGAACGAGAGGGACATCCTCAAAAACGTAAGGACGGCCATTTTCCAGCGGTTTGAAACCTGCGTGGCGGGCGGAACGCCAATGCCGGAGGACGATTTCAGAAGCCTCATGGACGGCATCAGAGTGCTGGATCAGGCTGACCGGCTGGCGTTTGAGACGTGCCGGGAGATACGGATAGAGGATACGGCGCTGGCGGAACTGAAAGTGACAGGAATGAGTGGGCCGGTCCGCCGGAGGACGGAGGCACGGGGCACTGGCAACCGGAGCCCGTGGCGGCGGAGGTTGCAGCGGGAGGAAAAGAACAGGCGGGAACGCCTGCGGGACATTTAAAAAGGAGGACATTATGGCAAAAGCGGAGGAACTTGTGACCACGATCCGCAAAGCGCAGATCGACGAGCTGGACAGGCTGGACCGGAGGATAGGCCGGGCGGACGCTTCGGGCTACGAGGCATACGGCCGCGTGAAGGCGGCCATGGACATCTACAAGTCTGAGAGCGGGAACATCACCAAGCTGCCGGACGAGACCTGGAAAGAGGTCGTGAACGGGACACCGGAGTCCGTGGCGGCCATGCTCCGGGAGAATGAGCGGCAAGCGCTGAAACTGGCGTGCCAGCTGGTGAAGGCGGCGGCGCTGGCCCGCCGGGGCGCCGCCTCCGTGCTGGGCGATTGGGAGCCGCCGGCGGATGTGGACGAGGAGACCGGAGAGGTAGTGGCCGAGGCGGAGTGACAGGCCGTGAGGCCGTGAAAATAACACGTGAAGGGGGGCGGCAGAGTGAGCAAGTGCGCGATCAAAACGCGGTCATGGGTACATAAAGACGGCAAATTGGTGGAGTTCAAGGACCTGCCGCCCTCCGAGAGGGAGCGGGCGGCGCTGGAGCTGCGGCTGCGGTATCTGAACACCCTATACAGGGGAAAAGCGGTATTCTACGTGCCCCAGGACGGGGGCCAAGCTGTGCAGACAAAAACGGAGGAGCGGAGACATGCGGATAACGGCCAACAAACAGAAGATGTGCCAGCTCGTGGGGATGTATGAAGTAATTCCGGGCGGCAAGCACATCATTTTCTCGAAGGACTACCGGGGACAGGGATTCACACTCCGGTGGGGAATAGACGGGGACTATGCCACGGTGCGCCTGGAGCCTGACGGGGACCGCGCAAAGCTGACGGTCAAGAAAATGGACAGAGCCGGGCACGAAGTGAGGACGGGGACAGAAGAGGTGCCGCGCGGTTTGCTGGAGCGGCTGGGGATGATCGGAGAGGAGAAATGAAAAAGATGATGACGGTGATCGGTATTTTGGCGGCTCTGGCGCTGATGGCGTCCTTCTGCTGGGTGGAGCACCAGGACAGGGACATCCTGGAGGATGACGAGGCGTGGGACGAGCCTGATATCTGCGTGATCGACGAGGATTCGGCGGAGGACACGGACTGGCGGGAGGCCCTTATATGGGCCATGACGACGAAAGACGACTACCTGGGGCGCCAGGCGGCCAGGCATCTGCCGGTGGCGTGGGAGGATATCATGCTGCTGGCTCAGTGGATGGAGTGGATATCCGGCCCGGGATGGGCGCCGGAGTGGACCATGGAGGCCGGGGAGATCGTCCTCAACCGCGTGGCGTCGCCGTTATATATGGACACGGTTGAGGACGTCCTCTATCAGATGAAGACGAGCGGGGAGCTGGCGTGCCTGGAGAAAAAGGGCATTGGATGGGAGAGCGTCACGCCGTCCATGGGGACGGCCAAGGCTGCCGCCGCTATGATGATGGACGGGAAACGGGCCATTGGGGACCCGCGGATCATGTTCGCGGATACGACGTGCCCGCCCTGGGGATATGAGACCACGTACATTGATTCGCGGACAAACGAGGTCACGTACATATGCCGGGCGGACCCGGCGCTGGTCCTGGGGAGCGCAGGGTAATGGGCTTCAAGGTAGATTTCGAGATCGACGCCGGGCTGGTGGCTGTGCTGGCCGGGATGGTGGCGATGGAGAACGAGCGGCAGCGGAAAGAGAAACGCTGGATATACACGTTCAAGTTCTACGACAGGTGGGTGCTCGTGTCCCGCCGCCCGTGGGTCCTTGGAAACCAGGAACCGGAGTATGTGGTGAAGATCGACACGCGGACCACGCGGGAAGCGCTTTCGGACGCCATTGTGGCGCTGAGCAGGGCGATAAAGGAGTGAGCGGAAATGAGCGAGAAGCAGGAAAAGAGAAAGCGCCGGGAGGATTGGGCTTCCTATGAACGCGAGTACAAGAAATGGCTGGAGAGGAAACCGGTCGGGCTGCTCTTTTGGCGGCGCAAGAAGTGGAAGCAGCAGGAGCCGCGCCAACCGAAGCTGCCGCGGGGCTGGAGGTGAGCGGGATGCCATCTGCGCAGACATCGTTTCTGGACGAGATCATCGTGGACAACTTCGCCGGGGGCGGCGGGGCATCCACGGGGATGGAACTGGCGCTGGGGCGCCCGGTGGACATCGCCGTCAACCATGACCCGGCGGCCATCCTCATGCACCAGACCAATCATCCGTATACCGAACACCACCAGGCCAGCGTATGGGACATCGACCCGCGCACCGTGTGTCGCGGCCGCCCGGTGGGGCTGGCGTGGTTCTCCCCGGACTGCAAGCACTTCTCCAAGGCCAAGGGCGGCAAACCGGTGGACAAGAACATCCGGGGGCTGGCGTGGATCGCGCTCCGGTGGGCGGGGCTGGTCCGGCCCCGGGTCATCATCCTGGAGAACGTGGAGGAGTTCCAGACCTGGGGCCCGGTGCGCAGGGGGAAGCCCATCAAATCCAAGCAGGGCCAGACCTTCCGAAAGTTCATCCGGCAGCTTCGGGACCTGGGCTATGACGTCCAGTGGCGGGAGCTGGTGGCGGCGGACTACGGCGTACCCACCATCCGAAAGAGGTTTTTCCTCATAGCCCGGTGCGACGGGCGGCCGGTCGTGTGGCCGGAGGCGACGCACGCGCCCCGGGACAGCGGGGACGTGCGCAGCGGCCGGAAACTGCCGTGGCGGTCCGCCGCGGAGATCATCGACTGGAGCTTGCCGTGCCCGTCCATCTTCGACACCAAGGAGCAGATCATGGACCGGTACGGCGTGAAGGTGCAGCGGCCCCTCGCGGACAACACCATGCGCCGGGCGGCCCGGGGGCTGGACAAGTTCGTGCTGAAAGAGGCGGAGCCGTTTCTGGTGACCATCGGATACGGTGAGCGGGCGGGCCAGCGGCCGCGGGTGCAGGACATCCGGGACCCGGCGGGGACGTCGGTCTCCACGGGGAAACAGGCGGTGGCTGCGCCGGTGCTGATCCAATACCACCAGGAGAAGGGCGACTACACCAGGGGCCAGACCGTGGACCGGCCGCTGTGCACCGTGGACGCCGCCAACCGGTACGGGGCGGTGACGCCGTATCTCGTGAAGTATCACGGCAGCGAACGGCACGGTCAGGGGATGGACGAGCCTTTGCACACGGTGACGGCCCGGGACCGGGAGGCGCTGGCGGCGCCGTATCTCTCCAAATTTTACGGCGGCGTGGTAGGGACAGAGATGTCCTCACCACTTCCCACGGTGACAGCCATAGACCACAACGCGGTATCGGTGGCACACATCGTCAAAGCGGCGCCGGGCATGGAGCTGCATCACTGGCCGGAGGTCCGGGCGCTGCTGAACAGATACTGCGGGTATCACCTGGGGGATGACGAGATCATTCTGCTGTGGATCGGCGGGGAGGCGTGGTTCATCGCGGACGTGGGGCTGCGGATGCTGACGCCCCGGGAGCTGTACGCCGCCAACGGCTTCCCGCCGGATTACATCATCGAGCGGGACTACCTGGGGAACGCATACCCGCGCTATGAACAGGTGGCCCGGTGCGGGAACGCGGTGCCGCCGCCCTTCGCCACGGCGCTGGTCCGGGCCAACCTGCCGGAGCTGTGCCCGACGGAGATCATCACCACCATGGCCCAGCTGGAGCGGGTCGTGGCGGTGTAAGGATGGAGGGGACGCAGATGGCTGAATACGGGTACATCCGCGTGTCCTCTCGGGATCAGAACGAGGACCGGCAGCTCATAGCCTTGCGGGATCTGAACATCCCAGAGAAAAACATCTACATGGACAAGCAGAGCGGCAAGGATTTTCAGCGCCCGCAGTACAAGGGGTTGGTGCGGCGGATGAGGCGGGACGATATTCTCTACGTCAAGAGCATCGACCGCCTGGGACGAAACTATGAGGAGATTCTGGAGCAATGGCGGTTCCTGACCAAGGAGAAGGGAATAGACATCGTGGTGCTGGATATGCCGCTGCTAGACACCCGCCGGGGGAAGGATCTGCTGGGCACCTTCTTGGCTGACATCGTGCTGCAAGTTCTGTCCTTCGTGGCAGAGAACGAGCGGACCAACATCCGCCAGCGGCAAGCCGAGGGAATCGCGGCGGCCAAGGCCCGGGGCGTTCGGTTCGGCCGGCCGCCGTTCCCGGTGCCCGAGGACTTCCCAGATATCTGCCGGAGCTGGAGGGCCAAAGAACTGACGCTTCGCCAGGCTGCGGCAGCCTGCGGTATGCCTGAGGGGACGTTTTACTGCAAAGCACGCCGCTATGAGGAGGTGCCGGATGGCTGATACATACGGGGAGCTGGTCTGCCGCCTGTGCCAGCTGCGGGACCAGATGCGTAAGACGGACGCCGGGAGAATCGCCCTGGGCGAAGTAATCAACACTCTTGTGGTAGCCGTTGGGCGCGGCGTTACCTACGAAAAAGCAAAGGAGCTGACCGGATATGACCAATGAGCAGATCAAGGCCATGGCCACATGGACGCTGGAGGACTTCCAGGACGACGCGCTGGGGGCCGTGGAGCAGGTGCGGAAGCTGGCCGCCTCGCATATGGCCATGCAACGGGAGCGGGACGCGGCGGTGCGGGATTTGAAAGAGTACGGAACTGCGCGGGGGTTCACCTGTGAGGTGTGTACGCACAAACGAGGAACAAAATACACCCCGTGCTTTTACCCAAACGGTGTGGACGTGGACGACAATATGTGCCGGTCGTGCGGCCGGTGCAAATGCGGCCATTGTGACGGCGTGAGCCAGTGGGAGTGGCGGGGGATGCAGAAGGAGGCGCGGACATGACCATTGACGAGACGATCAGGGTTTTGTCCAATGAGCGGGCCTGCGTCATGAGAAACACGGCAGGAGCATGTGATAGGAACTGCGCCGCCTGTGACCTCGTTCTGCCGGATGACCTGGTGATATCGGCATACCGGACGGCGGTCGATATCCTCCGCGCATACCGGGAGGGCAACGCCCCTCTGACCATGACCCGGCTTCTGGAAATGGACGGTAAGCCGGTGTACATCGTGTTCAAGCCGGGGCCGAACGCCTCCGGGTGGTATCTCGTGCAGACCAACGTGTTTGACTTCGACGACGTGTTCTTTACGAGCCCGTATGGTGACCGGTTCGAGCTGCACGAGATCAACGGCCGGTTCGAGGGCATCTACCGCCGCCCGCCGGAGGAGGCGAAGTCATGAAGCCTATTTTATTCAACACCGATATGGTCAAGGCCATCCTGGAAGGCCGGAAGACCGTCACCCGGCGGGTGATAAAGTTCACCGTGCAGGATGTCTACGGCGCGGCCTGTTTTCACGGATTGTGGTATGAGACATTAAATCCAGCGTGCCCGCCTGATCATCTCAAAGAGTGGTATGTCAAGGAAGTCTGCCGCCCGAGATACCAGCCCGGCGACATCCTCTATGTGCGGGAGACATGGACGCCTTTGCCGGGAACAGGCTATATGTATAGGGCTTCATTGGAAAGCCAGTACATCTGGAAAAGTATGTGGAGCCCGTCTATCCACATGCCGCGGGAGGCTGCCCGGCTGTTCCTCCGCGTGACCGGTGTCCGGGTGGAGCGGTTACAGGATATTGACGAGGAAGGGGCAAAAGCGGAGGGTACCAACTTCCGCGCTGGCATCGAAGAAAAAATGTGGCGTTCTGCCGTTGAACGGTTTGCCGAGATATGGGACAGAACTATCAAGCGGTCGGACCGGGACCTGTACGGCTGGGCGGCCAATCCCTGGGTGTGGGTGATCGAGTTCGAGCGGATCACGAAAGAGGAGGCGACAGGGACATGAACAAGATGCGCGATATTGACCTGAGCGGGAAGTGCGGGTCATGCGATTCTACCGGCAGTCTGGAAACACGGCCGCCGGGCGGTGCGGAAAGAAACCGGCGCCAACGGCCTGGAAGTTTACCTATATGCGGGTAAGCCGTTCCAGGAAGGCTTGCAAGAGCTATGTAAAAGGAGATGGGGCGTGATGGTGAAGCTGTATATCTCCGGCCCGATCACCGGGATACCGGACTACAAGGAGAAATTCATGGCGGCGGCCAAGGAGCTGGAGGAAGTTTTCGACGACGCCGTTGTGCTGAACCCGGCGACGCTGCCGGAGGGGATGAACCGGGCGGACTATATGCGCATTTGCCTTTCCATGGTGGACGTCGCGGACATGGTGGCGCTGCTGCCGGGGTGGGAGAATAGCGCCGGCGCGATGATCGAGAAGAAATATGCTGAATACCAGGGAAAACTCTGTGAGACGATTGATTGGCTGATTTTGGCCAAAACAAGGAGGCGACAGAGGCGTGAGCCAGAAAAAGAAATACCAGCTGACCATTGACGGCGCCGCGGACAAGCTGGCCCGGGTGATGGAGGAGCAGACGTGAAGATCAGGATCACAATGCCTCTGCCGGTGGAGAAGACGGTCCGGCTGGAGGTGGGCAGCATCTATGCGGCGGAACGCTCTAAAACAGACAGGATGCTTTGTTCGTGCATCGGGGACCCGTACATGTATTGGGTTCGGCAGGAACAGGCAGGTGTCCGGCCAGACGAGTGCGAGGCCATGGAGGGATGATGTGAATGCAGTCATAAAATACGCTGGTGCGAAGTGGAGAATAGCGAGGTGGATCATAGACCACTTCCCTCCACATCGCAGCTATCTGGAACCGTTTTTCGGGTCCAGGGCGGTGCTGTTCACGAAGGAGCGGAGCAACATCAAGACGGTGAACGACCTGGACGGGGACGTCGTGAACCTGTTCGAGCAGATACGCAGGGACCCGGAACGGCTGGCCCTTGAAATCTACTGGACGCCCTATTCCAGAACCGTCTATGACGCGGCATGGGAGGCGCAGTACACGGAAACGGACCCGTTCCGTCGGGCGGTGAACTTCTACATCCGCATGATGATGGGCCACGGGTTCAGGACAACGGGAGAAAAAGTCGGATGGAAGAACGATGTGCAGGGCCGAGAAAAAGCGTATGCGGCCCACTATTGGGGCAAGGGCCCGGAGGTCATATTCCAGGCGGCGGAACGCCTCCGTGGCGTCCAAATCGAGAACCTACCGGCGCTGGAACTGATCCAGCGGTTCAATTTCTCCAACGTCCTCATTTACGCGGACCCGCCCTATTTGCTGGCGACCCGCCACGGAAAACAATACCGGCATGAAATGACGGACGCGGACCACATGGACCTCCTGGACGTGCTGAAGGCCCACAAGGGGCCGGTGCTTATTTCCGGGTATGACCACCCACTATATACCATTGCCCTCCGGGACTGGCACCGCGAGGAGCATGTGGCTATGGACCAAAATGCCCGGAAACGGACAGAAGTGCTTTGGATGAATTTTGAGCCAGCCCAAGAAAAAACGCTATTTGAGGAGGCGGAGGATGGACATTGATCTGAAAAATGACGACTTCGGGGCTGTGCTGAACTGCGCTGTCCGGTACGCCTTGGGGCGAAAGTCCTATATGCCGGAGATCGTGACAGGGTATATCACGCCCCTGCTGCCGGAGATTAACGACAGGACACTGCATGTCATGGACCAGGATGTGACGGAGCGGAAATACTGCGGCGGATACGGCGACCCGTACATAGACGAGCCTCTATGGATGAAGTTCCTGGAGGCGGTGCACGCAGAGAAGGACCGGCGAGGGATGCCGCATTACAGGGACCGGCGGGCGAAGGGGGCGGCGGCCGATGGATGAAAAGCTGGTTTTTCCGGCGGGGCCGTACCGGACGATATACATAGACCCGCCGTGGCCGGAGCGGGGCGGCGGGAAGATACGCCGGGGAGCAAACCGGCACTATGAGCTCATGACCGTGGAGCAGATCAAGGCGCTGCCGGTGGGTGACTTGGCTGACCGTGGGGGGGGTACACATGTTTACCTCTGGACGACAAACAACTTCCTGCGGGCCGGGCTGGAGTGCCTGGAGGCGTGGGGGTTCGAGTACATCACGACGATCACATGGCTCAAAGACCGGCAGGGCCTGGGGCAGTATTACCGGGGCATGACGGAGCACTGCCTATTTGGAGCCACGAAAAAGCGGCCGCCGTATAAGCTGGAGGACGGCCGCCGGTGCCAGGGTGTGACGGGCTTTTTTGAGCCGAAGCGGGAGCACAGCCGGAAACCGGAGATCATGCGGCAGATGATAGAGCGGGTGAGCTATCCGCCGCGCATAGAGCTATTCGCCCGGGAGGTATATCCAGGCTGGGACGCCTGGGGAAAGGAAGTATAGCATGAGCGCGATATTTATGGCGCATGGGACAGTTCACCTCGGCATGGTGAGGCGCCGGGAGGACGGGACCATGGAGACGACCCCGCCTAAATTTGAGGAGGACGAAAAGGGAGGCTGCATCATCATCGGCAAGGCCAAATTCGAGGACGAGGGCGACTCGTTCAAGATGGTCCAGGACGGTCCCGCGGACGTGTTCGGGGATTACGACGCCTGGGGGTATTTCCACCGCGTCGTGGAGCTCCTGCGGCCGGTTCGGGCCATCAACATGCCGGATTTTGAGGACCTAGTGAAGCACCAGGCAAAGCACGGCGGCGATATCTGCGGCGGATGCAAGGACATCCTGCTGTGCGAGGACTGCATCGTGCACCGCTGGCTGGAGGAGGTAGAAAATGAGCGGACCGATATATGAGCCGAGGGGCGCGGCGAAGGAGTACGGCGATTATGCCGTCAACATCTACACGGGATGCCCGCACCGGTGCTGGTATTGCTTCGCGCCGGGCGTTCTGCACCGGACCGTGGAGGAGTTCCACGGCCGCGTGGAGCCCCGGAACATCCTTGTGCCGCTGGAGCGGCAGCTGGACACCGGGGACTATGCGGGCAAGACCATCCACCTGTGCTTTACCTGTGACCCCTACCCCACCGGCTATGACACCACGCCCACGCGGGAGGTCATCAAGCGGATAAAGGCCGCCGGGGCCCACGTTCAAATCCTCACCAAGGGGGACGGCAGCCGGGACTTCGACCTGCTGGACGGCGGGGACTGGTACGGCATGACGCTGACCGGCGGAGGTATGAAGGCGGAGCCGGGGGCAATGCCGATTCCTCTGCGCCTTGAGCAGTTGGCGATGGCGAAAGAACGGGGGATCAAGACGTGGGTATCGTTTGAGCCTGTCCTGGATGCTCACCACGTTCTGCGCCTCATCAAGGACTGCAACGACATATTTGACCGGGTGAAGATCGGCAAGCTCAATTATCATCCGTCCGACATTGAGTGGCCGGACTTCGGACGGCGGGCGGAGGCCCTTTGCCAGGAGTTGGGCCTGGACTACACCATCAAGGAATCGCTGCGGCGGGAAATGGAGCGGTGACGGCGTGTCGAAGGGAAAGAAGATAAACCCGCGGCGCCGACCGGTCAACGAGGCGGACATGAACCGGGCCAAGGAGCTGGCGAAGGCGGAGGCCGTCAGGTACGCATGGGCCATCGTGTTTACGGTCCTGCGGGACAAAGAGGGCTATGACCAGGAGGCGATCCGGCGGGTGTGGAAGGAGATCGAGGACATGTGCCAGAGCATCGTGGAGGGCTATGTCTCCCTGCCGGACCTGGAGCGGGTCCTGCGGCAGGAAGCGGGCGTTGTGCTGGAATAAACGGAGGACAGGAAAATGGCGAGAAAAAAGAAATTCATGCGGCTGGAGAACCGGGGCTTTATGCTCATTCAGTGCCAGAAGCGCGGAGAGACCCGGGCGTTCTACACACGGGACAACCTGGAGGAATACCGGTGCCGGGCGTGCGGCGAGTATACGCCGCTGGAGCGGCTGGGATATTTCATCCAGGAGTGCCCGTGCTGCGAGGAGACGCACCGGTATATGACCAATGTCCAGGACGATGTGCTGACGCTGAACTGCATCTCCTGTGGGGCGCCGGTGGACATCGAGTGGGACGGACGCCGGAGGCATTATGTGACGATAACGGAGAAGGACTACCGCCGGCGGAGCAAACGCCGCCGGCGCTGACCGCGACAACCAGCAGAAGGCCGCCGGAGGGGGCGGAAAGCAACAGGACGCGACCGGCGTCCTGTGAGCTGGTAATGGGTATTAACTCTTGAGCCAGACACGACGAATCAGGAGACAGCCATGCCGAAAGCCGTCACATTCATCAGGGAACAGCGGACATACTGCGGAAAGCAGTATATGACCGTTGATCTCTTCCAGTACACGGAGGCAGCCAGCAAGGCAGCCAGGCGGACCCCTCGCCGGAGACGGGAGAAGGTGAGCCCGCCAAAGCAGCGATCGCTCAACGAGAAGCGGGCCCGCCGGTATTTTATCCAGCTCATAAACGCCAACTTCGGGCCGCTGGACTATCACATGACGCTTACATACGCGCCCGGGGAGCTGCCGGAGGACGAGGAGGCGGCCAAGCGGGAGGCAAGGAACTTTCTACGACGGGTAGACCGCCGCCGGAAGAAGCTGGGCTTGCCGCCGATGAAATACGTCATGGTGACGGAGTGCCGGGCCAGGAAGGAGACGGGAGAACTGGTCCGTATCCACCATCACATCATCATGTCCGGGGGGACCGGGCCGGACGGCCGGGAGCTCATAACCAGGGACGATCTGGAGCTGATGTGGAGCCGGGAGCGGATCAACTGGAAGAAGGCGGAGCGGGATATATCATACCGGCAGAGCGTGAAGCGGATAGGATATGCCAACGCGGACCGCCTTCAGCCAGGGGAGAACGGCCTGGAGGCGCTGGGCAAGTATCTGACCAAGGACCCGGCTGGGAAAAAGCGGTGGTCCTGTTCGCAGAATTTGGAGAAACCGGTCCGGGCCGTGAACGACAGCAAATTCTCTGTCAGGAAGCTGGAGGCCATCGCCGGGTCCGGGATGATCTGGACGCGGGATTTTTGGGAGAAGCAATATCCGGGCTACACACTGGCCGGGCCGCCGGAGATCGCCGTGGAGGCGACGCCGCCGGACGAGGTGAATAATTGGGTGATCTTCGCCAAACTGCGGAGGACCGGAGACGGGCCGCCGGCGGAGAGACGAAAAGGCGGAAAGGAGGACAGCGGGTCATGAGTGATCTGATCATCAGGATGGACGCCGTAAAGTGTAACGAGTGCGGAAGGATATTCTCTGTCCGCGAGGCGGGGCTGCAGGGATATGCCGAGGGGGAACTGCATGTCCGGTTCTTTGCGTGCCCGCACTGCGGGAGGCTCTATAACGCCGGGACGACAGACGGTGTGCAGCGGGAGCTCTTGAAGGAGAGAGGTATGCTGGCGCGGCAGCTCCAGCGGACGAAGACGGAGGACGCCGCCGCCCGGCTGTCAAAGCTGTGGAGCGAGACCGAGGAGAAGATGGAGGCCCGCCGGGCGGAGCTGACGGAGCGGGGGGACCGGCTCTTGTCTGCCAGAAGGGGGCGCATATGACGCGGGCGGCGGTGGAGGAAGGTCTGCAAGGATACCGGAACATCGACAAGGAGATCAGACTGAACACGGAGATGTCCCAGGAGGACCGGGAGCGGGCCGGGCTGTATGAGGAGCGGGACCGGGAGCTGCGGGCGGCCAAGGGCCAGATATTGGACTGTCTGAACGAGCTGCCGTATTTGCAGCGGGACATCATCTGGCGGCATTACATCAAGGGAGAGTTTTGGATACGGATAGCCCAGGACCATCACTATTCGGAGCGGCAGATCAGGAGCCACGGCGCCGCCGCCCTGGACGCCATGGGAGAGCTGCTGGAAAAGAGGCAGGAAGCCGCCGGATTTTTCCGCCGGTTCGAGGGGCCCACACCTTGATTTAAACCGACGTTCAAAATTTATTCATAATTACCGCCGCTTTCATGAGGGAGCAGGCGGATGTCGGCATTTGATATAAAATTAAACTATAGTGAATAAATATCACGCGCATAATACGCGGCAGAGAAAGAGAGGAGCCGAAACGGCGGAAACAAACGATTGCGGAGGATGGCACAATGGGAAGAATGAGGAGCCCGGAGCGGGACCGGGCCCGGAAGATATATCTGCGGGAAAAGGGGAAAATAGCGCCGCGGGCCATCGCGGCGGAGCTGGGGATAAAACCGGAGCTGGTGCGCAAGTGGAAGAATCAGGACCAGTGGGAGGCGGAACTGAAAAAGCCTCACCGCGGAGGCCAGGCGGGAAATAAAAACGCCGAGGGCCATGGGGCGCCGCGGGGAAATCAAAACTCCGTCACCCACGGGGCCTATGCCACGCCGCGGCTGGACGCCATGACGGAGGAGCAGCGCCGGAGCATAGAGGAGATCGTAGCGGAGTTTGACGGCAACGCCGCCCGGGAGCTCCAGCGCCTGGAGGCAAAGCGGCTGGACCTGGAGAACAGGATCGCGGCGCTTAGGGACGTGCCGGAGGACAAGGACGAAGCCATATATGTGGACCGGAAAACGGTGGTGAAACTGCCGGGGTCCGCCAAGATGGAGTATCTGTCCAAATCCAGCGCGTTCACCAGGCGGATGACGCTGGAGGCAGAGCTGAACAAGGTGGACGGGCGGATCATCAAGCTGCTGGACAGCATCAGGGCGGCCCAGGCGGAGGGCCGCCGGATGGAGCTGGACCGGGACCGGCTGCGGTTCCACCGGGAGCGGGCCATGGGCGCGTTCTCTGTGCCGGAAGAGCAGGACGGAGACGAGGAGGACGACGGCGACGGCGGAGCGGACATCGTGGAGGAATAAACAGCACCCCGGACGGGCGGTCCGGGGTGCTGCTATGTTGTCGGGGATCACGCACCAAGACGGCGGCGGAGGGCTTCCTGGAGGACCTGGGAGCAGTTGATCTCACGCTTGTCGGCCATGGCTGCCATCCACGCCGGGAGGGACACATTTTTGCGAACGGAGCGGGTATCCGTGGCAGCCCGGTATTGGAGGGTGTCGGCGCGGATCAGCGACCAAGAACCGCCGGAAGCCTGGATGCGGGCTTGCGGCGTGGGCTCGGGGATAGGAAGGTCCTCGTCCTCTGCGGTACAAAGCCAAGCGGCCATGGCGTCAGTGATCTGGTCAATGGCGTCGGACAGAGAGGAACCGGTGGTGATGCAGCCGGGCAAGTCGGGGACACGGGCATAGTAGCCGGAGCCATCCTCGATAGGGGTGAACACGGCGGAATAGATATATTTCATGTTGAAGCTCCTTTCTTGTTTTGGGAGGCCTTGATCTCCCTTAGTATATACCGGAGATCGTTGTCATTGAAGTCGTGCCGCTTGAGCGGGATCATAGACTTGGTGAGCGGGTTAAAGTAAATATCGTGATTCCCGCCGTGGCGCTTTAGTATATAGCCCATGTTCTCAAGTTCGTTCACAGCTTGTTTTCTTGGGTGCATTGCTATCGCTCCTTCCATGTGGATTATACACAAAAGTGTGTATAATGTCAACGGGGCAAACTGCATGACAGGCATGGGGCCGGTCACCTCTCCCAGCCGCGGCGCTCGATCTGCTTTTCGGCTATGATGCCGGGGTGCGCCTTGCAGTAGGCGTCGAAGTCGGAAAAGGCTTTCTTTCGGTCAGAGCCGGCGTACCGGGCGGAGGTCTCCTCCACGTCGGTGCCGTCGTTGATGTATCGCCGGTAGGTGCGGAGGTAATAATACACCTTCTTGTCGTAGTAGTTGGGCTCCCGGACCAGTTTCACAACGGGGACCGTGGGGGACGTGACGAGGGCGTTATACCGTTCTGCCAGAGACAGCCGGTAGGCGGTGAGCTGGGCGGTCAGGTCGCTGCACTCCTGGAGCAGCCGGGCGGCGTCGCCGTCGTGCATACGGATGCGCTCCAGGTCGTTCATGGTCTCGGCCCGGGTGACATAGCCGCGGATGGTGACTTCCGCGTCGTCACGGCGGCCGCGCCAGTCGCGGCCAAAGAGCTTGTCGATCAGGTCAAGGGATTGCGGGGTCATGGTTCATTCTCCTTTCTTTCACTCATGAGCGCCGGCCTCGTCGGCGTCAGCGTTGTAGGTCTCCCCTCGCCGCAAGCGGCAAGGCTCGAATA
The DNA here is from genome assembly GCA_947624035.1 of uncultured Oscillospiraceae bacterium. Lineage (GTDB taxonomy): Bacteria > Bacillota > Clostridia > Oscillospirales > Oscillospiraceae > CAJOIG01. The sequence goes on from CANQIH010000005.1 coordinate 23,194, forward strand.
CAGCGCGGCGCCTCCTCTCCCCATGCGGCAAGCGTGCCGCGTGGGGGACCTATTGGGAAGGCCGCCGGGCTTGCACCGGCCACGGCAGAGCCGCGGGCCTTGCGGGTGGCGGATGGTCAATCCATCTGCGAGTAGTCCAGAGCGTCATAACCGCGGCGGCGGAGCTCGGCGGTCATGGCCTCGGCGTTGCGCGTACGGGCATTGCCCTGGGAGCGGGTGTTAGGCGTGAACACATACCGCTTGCTGCCAAAGAGGACCCAGGAAAAGCAACCTGTTCCGGCCTCGGCAGCTGCCTGACGGACAAGTGATTCCTTCCAGCGCGGGAGCGCAAGGGAAGCGGCGTCAAAGTTGCACGCGCCGCCGTCCTCGGGGTCGTCGTCCTCGGCGCTTCTGCCGGCCGCCAGCGCAGCCGCCAGATCGTCACGGAGCTGGGCATATTTCCCGGCGAGGGGAGCGGGAGCGGGTTCGGGGTCAACGTACTTGTGGATGAAGCCAAGATATGCTGTGCGGGCCTGGTGAACGTTGCTGGCCGATGCGGTCTCGATCTCGTATCCGTCGGAGCGGAGCACGACGATCTCAAAGCGACCGGGCGTCAGCTCGGCGGCGTCAACGGTGATCTGTGCGCCGTGGCGGTTGGGACCTTCGTAGTGCAGACCGGCGGTCCGGGCGTGGGAAGTTTCATAGAAGCTCATAGTCTGTTCTCCTTTCTGCGGTCTCCCGCGACGGCGTCGAAAGAACCCCGAAGATTCGCCCGGCCAGCTTGCTGGCCGGCTTCATCGGTCGTGGTCCTTTCTCCTTCTCCCCACGCGGCAGGCGTGCCGCGTGGGGGCCCCGTGATCGGGGACCGTTTCGGCCCGTGACCGGCGGGCCATCATCAGGCGGGGAGCGGGGCGGCGGTCACGCCGCCGCGCCCACGTGCTGGGCCTTTTTGCGGACCGGGAGAAGGATCGCTGTTCCGTTCTTGATAGGGAAACTGAGGACGCAGTATGGCCGCTGGCGGTGGGTCATCACAAAACTGCAGATCGAAGGTGAGCAGAGTGACCGGGACGGCGACTGGACACAGGTCAAGGTCGGGATCACGATCCGGGAGTACATATAAGGAGGGCATATGACCATTGTGGCGACGATAGAGGACCTTGCGGAGATCAAGATCGTGCCGGAGACGACGGCGGACGAGATCGGGCAGGCCGTGATGACCATAGCGGCGACGACAAAGGGGAGCGTGCCTCTCATGCGGGACATGGGGATGGAGCGGTCCTATCTGCAAAGACCCATGGCCGCCGCGAAGGTGGCGTTTGAGCAGGAGCTGACGGAGCAGATCGAGCAGTACGAGCCGCGGGCGGCCGTGGCGTCCGTCACGGCGCGGGGGGATGAATTCATAGGGGTATTGTTCCCCAGGGTGGAGGTCGAGATAGATGAGTGACACCAGGACGTTCCCGGATGTGGAGTTCGTGGAGACGGACACGGAAAAGATCGCCGCCGGGATAGTGGCGAGTTTTGAGGACAAATACCAGAGGAGCCTCCCGAAGGGAGACCCGATCTATCAATTCCTCATGTGGGAGGCGTCGCTGATATCCCAGGAGCGGAGCATTATCAATATCGCCGCCAAGAGGAATCTGCCGAGATATGCAGACGGGGAGTATCTGGACAGCCTGGCGGAGATATTCTACGGCGTTTACCGGCAGGGGGCAGCGCCGGCATCGGTGACGATGAAGTTCACCCTGTCCGGTCCCCAGGAGGAGAAGACGGTCATCCCGGCGGGGACCCGCGTCACGGCGGACGGGGATGTGTTTTTCTCCACGCTGGAGGAGCTGTCCATTCTGGCCGGGGCCACGGAGGGCACCGTGATGGCGGAGTGCACCACGGAGGGGACCGCCGGGAATGGATACGCGGTGGGGGCCATCAACCGGCTCGTGGACCAGGTGCCGTTCGTGGCGTCTGTGGAGAACACGACGCCGTCCGCCGGCGGGACTGACGAGGAGACGGACGCGGAGCTCTATGACCGGCTGCGCGAGAGCAACGAGGGCTTTTCCACCACGGGGACGGCGGGGGCATACAAATACCACGTGAAGCAGCATAACCCGGCCGTGACGGATGTGGTCATAACGGAGCCTTCTCCTGGGAAAACGGGGATCGTCATGCTCATGGACGACGGCATACCCTCTGACGAAGAGATAAAGGAGATGAAGGATCACCTCTACAACGAGGACATCCGCGCCCTGACGGATGATGTGGAGGTGTCCAAGCCGACGGCGGTCAATTTCAAGATCGACCTGACCTATTACGGGAACAATGGGGAGACGGCCGGCGGACAGGAGCTTAAGGACGCCGTGAAGGCGGCCGTGGACGGGTATGTCCGGTGGCAGACCACGGGTCTGGGCCGCCGGATCAATCCCAGCCGCCTGATTGCCGCCGTGATAAACGCCGGGGCGGCCAGGGTGACTGTGACAGAGCCGCAGGAAAGGGCGCTGGAGGCAACGGAGTGCGCCGTGATGGAAGGAGATGCCGAGCTGACATACGGAGGTGAGGACACGTGATCACGACGCCGGGAAGATTCACGGAGATACCTCTGATCCAGACTTTGCCGCCGGCGCTGGAATATGACGAGAAGTTCAGGCTGGCGGCGGAGGTAGTGGCCGAGGAGATACAGGCGACCATGAAGATGGCGCTGGCCTATGTCGGGATCTATTACAGGATCGACGAGCTGGACGAGCGGGTCCTGGACATCCTGGCCTACGACCTTCACGCGGACTGGTACGACTACGAGGGCAGCGTGGAGGAAAAGCGGCGGCTCATAAAAAACAGCGTGAACTTCCACCGGATGATGGGCACGGTAGCCATGCTGCGGAAGGTGATCGAGAGCATACACGGAGATTCGGCTATCGAGGAGTGGATGAACTACGGAGGGCAGCCGTACCACTTCAAATTGAGCATAGACGTATCAAACGAATCCGGCCCGTTGGAGAGCGAGAGGGTCATGAGCGCGGTGCGGACCTACAAACCGCCGCGGGCATGGCTGGAGGCTATGAACTACTTTGAGAGCTGCGACGACGCGGTGATGCACGCCGGCGCCGCATGCACCGGGTGGCAGATCGTGGATCAGTGCCCGGGCTGAGAAAGGAGAATGATATGAGTAGATGGACAGGCGGGGTGACGGACGCGGGGAGCAGGCTCTTTGAGGCGTCCATCAACGGCGACGCGGTGAACATCTCCAAGGCCACCTTCGGCACGGGCGTGGTGGCGGAGGACCAGCTGAAGCAGCAGACGGCGCTGGTGAGTGAGAAGCAGGAGGCGTCGCTGGTGATGAACGAGGCCACGGAGCGGGGCCGGAAGATCGGCATGGAGGTCACGGGCCACACGGAGGCCTATACCGCCAACCAGATCGGCATATGGGGTTCCGCCGGGGAGATGGGCCAGGTGACGCTGCTGGCGCTCTATCAGTTCGACGCCGGCGTGGCCATCCCGGCCGCCGCCGAGGTGCCGGACTTCCTCTTCACCTTCTACGGCGTGGTGGTCATGGCCAACGACGCCAACGTGACCGTCAACATCGACCAGAACGCCTACGTGAGCCGCCCGGCGCTGGACGCGGCGCTGGAGGCGTTCCGGAGGGAGCAGACCCGGGCGTTCGAGGACTACACCGGGCAGGTGGACGAGAAGGTTGGCGCCATCCAGACGCAGGTGGACGGCTTCATCGAGACCGCCGGGGCGGACATCCAGGAGGCCAAGGACAAGGCTGACAAGGCCATGGAGGAGGTCAACAAGGCCACCTTCATCATCCACTACGTGCCCAAGCAGGGCGGAAAGGCCGTGTACACTGGAGAGCAGCAGAGCCCGGTCTGGGACAACTACTCCCCGGAGCTCTTGAGTATCGAGGGCCAGACGGAGGCCACGGACGTGGGCACATACGAGGTGCAGTTCACCCCCCTGAAAAACTACCGGTGGGAGGACACGGACGACCAGGAGCCCAAGGCGGTCCAGTGGGAGATCGTGCGGGCGCCGGTGGAGGAACCCCGGCAGAGCGTGGAGCTGACATATAACGCCGGTATCCAGTATCCGACGTGGACCGGCGATATCTCCAAGTTCGACGTCACCGGAGACACGGAGGGCACCGCCGCCGGGGACTACACCGTCACCATCACGCCGAAGGACAACTACTGCTGGCTGGACGGCACGTTCACGGGCCGGAAGGTGACATGGCGCATCGGCCGGGCGGTGGTGGACACGGTGCCCGCCCAGAGCGGGAAGCTGACCTACAACACAAAGCCCCAGCAGCCGGTGTGGACCGGGCACGACCAGACGAAGCTCACGCTGTCCGGCGACACGTCGAAAACGGACGCCGGGACCTACAACGCCATCTTCACCCCCACGGCCAACTACTGCTGGCCGGACAAGACGTTCATCGGCCGTCAGGTGCCGTGGAAGATCGACAAGGCCGCCGGGTCCGTGTCCATAAGCCCGCAGTCCCTCACCCTGACCGCGGGGAAACTCACCCAGAGCTTTACGGTGACCAGGACAGGCACCGGCGCCATCACGGCGGTGTCCTCCACCGCCGCCGCCAAGGCGAGCGTGGAAAATACCACCGTCACGGTGTTCGGTATCTCAACAGGCAGCGCGAATATCACGGTGAAAACGCTGGAGGACGCCAACTACACCGCCTCGGCCGCCGCCGTCTGCGCCGTGACGGTCCGGGTCCCTGTGAAGCCGCTTGCCAGCAACTCCTGGCAGACCATCCGGGAGACGGCGGACGCGGGAATTGCCGCCAACTATTGGGCGGCGGGCGACACCAAGCCCATCACCATCGACGGCAAGGTGGGCGAAACGACCTTCAACAAGCTCGCCATCGACGCTTTCATTCTGGGGATAAATCACAACGCGGAAAAAGAGGGCGCCAATAAGATACACTTCCAGATCGGCAAGATCGGCGGCGTGAATGTGGGCCTGTGCGATGCAAAATATGAACAAGAAATATCCGCTGCGGGCTGGTTCGCGATGAACACGAGCCCAACCAATGATGGAGGCTGGAGATCATCGTACATGCGGACGACGCTGCTGGGGAACAACGGGCAGGCGCCCACGGCGGCCCCGGCGGGCTCCTTTATCGCCGCCCTTCCAAGCGACCTGAAAGCGGTCATGGTGCCGGTCACCAAGTACACGAACAACATCGGCAACGCCAATTACGCCAGTTCTATCACAGCCACCGAGGACTATGTGTGGCTGCCAGTTTGGTATGAGATATCTGGAAGTTCAAATGAATGGGAAGGCGGCTATGTGACAAATCACACGAAGCGATACGATTATTACAAAGCCGGGAATCGTGCAGCTGCATACAAACACACTGCAACCACTGATGGGGCCAAATATTTGCTACGGTCACCTTCCATAGGAAGCAAAGATGTCTTCTGCGGTGTATGTCCAATATCTGGTAATGACTACATGCAAAATGGATTCTTGGCTGACAAATCTGAAGCCATCACCCCGTGCTTTGCCGTCTGACCGGCCCAGCCATCTGCACATAAGGAGCCTGCGAATAGAAAGTCAAGCCCCAAATGAAGAAAAAGAGGAGCCGAGGAAAGGGCACAACAAAAAGGCT
>CANQIH010000006.1 GCA_947624035.1 uncultured Oscillospiraceae bacterium
GCTGCCGGGGCCCACGATCTTGTCCACCCTGGGCACGCTCTGGGTGCCATAGGCCATGGCGGCCACGCCCTGGGCCCCGCCGGCACGGAAGATGCGGTCCACCCCGGCGATGCGCGCCGCGGCCAGGATGGCGTCCGGCTGCTGCCCGTCCGGGCCGGGGGGCGAGACCATGATGAGCTCCGCGCACCCCGCGATCTTCGCCGGGATGGCGGTCATGAGCACTGTGGAGGGATAGGCCGCCGTCCGGCCGGGCACGCACAGGCCCACCCGCTCGATAGGGGTGACCTTCATGCCCAGCACGGTGCCGTCGGGCCGCTCCACCTCGAAGCCCTGGGGCTTCTCCAGCTCGTGAAAGGAGCGGATGTTGGCCGCCGCCTTCTCCAGCACGGAAATGAGGGCCGGATCCACCCGGCCGCAGGCCGCGTCGATCTCCTCTTTGGATACCTCGATGGACGTAAGCTCCGCGCCGTCGAACCGGCGGGCATAGTCATAGAGGGCCTGGTCGCCCCGGGCGGCCACGTCCGCGATGATGGCCCGGACGCTGTCCGCCACGCCGGAGGTCTCCACCGTGCGGATGAGAAGGTCCGCCAGGGGCACCTGGCCGTATCTGTATATCCTCATGCTCATTGGCTCTCCTCCGCCTCCAGAAGGGGCGCTATGCGCCCGCACAGCTCGTCGATGCGATGGCCCACGAACTTGCTCCGGGCCTTGTTGGCGATGAGCCGGGCGCTGATGGACGAGACGGTCTCCAGGGGCGCCAGGCCGTTCTCCAGCAGGGTCTTGCCCGTCTCCACGATGTCCAGTATCACATCCGAGAGGCCCACGATGGGGGCCAGCTCGATGGAGCCGTTCAGGTGGATGACGTCGATCTGGCGGCTGCGGGCGGCGTAGTAGGCGCGGGTGATGTTGGGGAACTTGGTGGCCACCCGCAGGGTGCGGGCCGGGTCGTCCCGGAAGTCCCGGAACCCGGCCACGCACATGCGGCACCGGCCCAGGCCCAGGTCCATGAGCTCGTACACGTCCGGCTCATACTCCAGCAGGATGTCCTTCCCGGCCACGCCGATGTCCGCCGCGCCCCGCTCCACGTATATGGCCACGTCCGAGGGCTTGGCCCAGAAGTACCGCACCCCGGCGGCCTCGTTTTCAAAGATGAGCTTCCGGTTGGGCTCCAGCATGGCGGGGCAGCCGTACCCGGCCGCGGCGAAAAGCCCGTATACCTTCTCGCCCAGACGCCCCTTGGGCAGGGCGATGTTCAGATAGTCCATGGGTCTAAAACTCCTTGCCTGCGGCGTCGATGCGGCGCCGGTAGGTCACGTCCGTCTCCCCGGCGGGCTGTACCCGGACGGTGCGGCCCTGCTCCGTCTCCCGGCGGGCCGTTGCAGCCACCTGCGCGGGGTCGTCCCAGGGACTGTAGACCAGCAGCGTGTCCACGTCTGTTTCCGGCCGCCGGAACAAAAACCGCTGCAGTTCGTCCATATATACGGCAAAGCCGATGGCACCGCCCTCCCGGCCCATGCGGTGCAGCAGCGTGTCGTACCGGCCGCCGGACAGCACCGCGGAGGCCACGCCGTTCACGTAGCCCCGGAAGAGCACGCCGTTATAGTACCCTGTGCCGTCGGCCAGGGACATGTCCAGCCGGACGCTGTAGGCGCCGAACCGGCTCAGCAGCGCCAGCAGGGAGCCCAGTTCCTCCGCAGCCTGCCGGGCGGCAGGGGGCAGGGGCAGAGCCCGCAGCGCCGCCAGGGCGTCCTCCGCGGGACCAGAGAGGCGGCAGAGCGCTGCCAGCAGGTCCCGGGCGGCGTCGTCCAGCCCCTCCCGGGCGCAGATGGCGGCCAGGCCGTGGGCGTTTTTCTCCCCCATGGCGGCCAGGATATCCGCCGCGGCGGCGGGGGACAGGGACAGGGCCTCCAGCACCCCGGTGAGGATGCCGGTGTGGGACAGCTCCAGCACATAGCTGCCGCCGATGGCCTCCAGGCTCCGGGCCGCCAGCATCAGCACCTCGCCCATGGCGTACCGGTCCACCTGGCCGATGAGCTCCAGGCCGGTCTGCATGATCTCCTGGAAGCCGCTGCCGTTGCGGGGCACACGGTACACGTTCTCGGTGTACCACACCTTGTGGGTGCGGCCGTCCGGGCGGGTGTTGCGGACGATGGAGAGGGTAACGTCCGGCTTCAGGGCCATGAGCTGGCCGTTCTGGTCCGTGAAGGTCAGGATCTGGGGGCTGGTGAGAAAGCTCTTGTACCGGGCGTAGAGGTCGTATTCCTCAAAGCGGCTGAGCTTGAACTGACGGTAGCCATAGCTGCGGTACAGCTCCTGCAGCGTCAGGGACAGCTGCTCCGCCGGGGGGATGACAGGGTTCACTGGTCCTCCTCCCGCAGCCGGTCCAGCACGGTCCTGTAGCCGCCGGCGCCGTAGTCCAGGCAGCGCTTCACCCGGCTGATGGTGGCGGAGCTGGCCCCCGTCTCGGCGATGGTCTGCTGATAGGACTGGCCCTCCGCCAGCATCCGGGCCACAGCCAGCCGCTGGGCGATGGACCGCACCTCCCGGACGGTGCAGAGGTCCTCGAAATATTGATAGCACTCGTCCAGGTCCCGGAGGGCCATGATGGACCGGAACAGCTGGTCGGCTTCAGCGCTGTGGGGCAGAGACATGGTGTAGACCTCCCAAAAGAGTGATGCACCAGCATGTTATCATGCTAAAGCAGTAAAGTCAATGGAAGCGCGGGAATGGGCCGCAGAAAATCAGGGCCGGGCCCGGGGGGCTGTTTGTGCAGTTTTACCGGGAGGGGCCAGACAGAGCTTGCTATTTAAATGGAGATAAGGTATAATTTACAGTTGAATGTATGGGGGTATCTGAAAGGAGAGGCAGCGTGGAACATACGCTTGTGATACTGGCCGCGGGGATGGGCGCACGGTACGGCGGCGTGAAGCAGCTGGAGACCGTGGGGCCCGAGGGCGAGATCATCATGGACTACTCCGTCCATGACGCCGTCCGCGCGGGCTTCCGGCGGGTGGTGTTCATCCTGCGCCGCGAGATATTCGACGACTTCATGGACGTGGTGGGCCGCCGCCTGGAAAAGCGGCTCACTGCCCTGGGCGTCACATGGGAGTACGTCTTTCAGGAGCCGGGCCGGATGCCGGAGGGGCGCTGCAAGCCCTGGGGCACGGGCCAGGCGCTGTTGTGCTGCCAAAGTGTCCTGGACGGGCCCTTCCTCATCATCAACGCCGACGACTACTACGGACAGGACGCCTATGTCCGGGCCTATGAGTTCCTGTCCCGGAGCGGCGGGGAGCGGGGCCGGTACGGCATGGTGGGCTTCGTGCTGGAGAACACCCTCTCGGACAAGGGCGGCGTCACCCGGGGCGTGTGCTCCGTGGACGGCGACGGCTATCTCACCAGCATCCACGAGACCCGCTGCATCGAGAAGACCCCGGAGGGCGCCGCCGTGCGGACGGGAGAGGGGCTGATGCCCCTGGACCCCAAGCGGCTGGTGTCCATGAACATGTGGATGCTGACCCCGGACTTCATGGAGGGCCTGGGAGCGGACTTCGAGCGGTTCCGTGCCAATATGGCGGACCCGCTGCGGGACGAGTATCTGCTGCCGGACATCGTGGATCAGATGCTCACCGAGGGGCGCGCCACGGTGAAGGTGCTGCCCACCACGGACCAGTGGTACGGCGTCACCTACCAGGGCGACCGGCCCGTGGTGGCGGAGGCCATCAAGGGTCTGCACGCCCGGGGCGTCTACCGGGAGGACCTGTTCGGCGACCTTTGAGCCTGGAGGAGGAGAGCATGAAAAAGGTGCTGGTTGCCGTGGCATGCCTGCTGGCAGGGATGGCGCTGGCCGCGGTGGTCCTGCCCATGATGGGCGTCGACCTCTGGTGGCTGGGCGGCTATGACCACCGGAGTTATGACATCACGGAGGGATTTCACAGCGTCACCATCCAGGGCGGACCATGCGACGTGGATGTGTTCTGCTCCTACGACGGGCAGGGCTTCGTGGCGGTCACGGAGAGGAGGCCGGCCACCCAGATCGAGGTGATCGACGGCGTGCTCACCGTCACGCGGCCCCAGAAGCTGGCCTGGTACGAGCGGATACACCTCTTCACCAGCCAGGAGCCCTACATCAGCGTGGGGCTGCCGGGGCCGGCGCTGGATGACCTGACGGTCATGACCGGCAGCGGCGACGTGTATGTGGGCGAGGATGTGGCCGCAGAGAACGCCGTCTTCTACACGGACAGCGGAGACGTGTCCGCCTATGCCGCCGTAGGCGGGGACCTGGAGATCGGCACGGCCAGCGGGGACGTCTATGTCTCCGGTATGAGCCCCCGGACCGTGAGCGTCAGCACGGCCAGCGGGGACGTGTCCATGGACAGCGTCACCGCCGAAGGTGCGGTGACGGCCACGGCCTCCAGCGGCGACGTCTGGCTCTGGGACTGCGACGGGGCCAGCTTTGATCTGTCCGCCGCCAGCGGCGATATCACCGGGTATTTCCTCACGCCCAAGCGGTTTCAGGCAAGCTCCTCCAGCGGCGACGTCCACGTGCCCCCGTCGGTTGACGGCGGCACGGTGACGGCATCCGCCGCCAGCGGCGGCGTCTGGCTGGAGATCACGGAAGAATAAAAGGAGAAAACGCTATGCACGCTGTGGTCACATCGGCCATCTGCCCGCTGTATCTGCGGCCCAGCGCCCAGTGCGAGCTGGCGGACGAGGCCCTGCTGGGCTGGACTCTGGAGATATTGGACGAGACCGCCCCGGGCTGGTACCGGGTGCGGACCGACTACGGCTACACCGGCTACGCCCCCGCTGCGGACCTGGTCGTGGGAGACGGCAACGCGGAGCGCTGGGAGGCGCTGACGCGCAGGACGGTCATCCGGGGCGTGTGCTCCGTCCGCTCGGAGCCACGGGTCCAGGGCTGGGAGATCACCCGTATGGTCCGGGGGTCTACAGTGGCGGTCCACGGGGAGCCCAATGGCGACGGCTGGCAGCGGGTGTCCCTGCCCGACGGCCGGGAGGGCTATACCAAGGCGGGCTTCCTCTTCGACATCACAAAGCCGGACAGGGAGCAGACTCTGCGCCAGCGTATCGTGGACATGGCGCTGCTCTATAAGGACGCCCACTACCTCTGGGGCGGCAAGACCCCCCTGGGCATCGACTGCTCCGGGCTGGCCTTCATGGCCTGCCGGCTCAGCGGCGTCACCATCTGGCGGGACGCCTCCATCCGGGAGGGGTACCCCGTCCGCGCCATAAGCCGGGACCGCATGGGCCCCGGCGACCTGCTGTTTTTCCCCGGCCATGTGGCCGTGTACATGGGCGATGGGCTATATGTCCACTCCACCGCCAAGGACGGCAGCGACGGGGTGGTGGTCAACAGCCTGGAGCCCGGCCACGCCGGTTTCCGGCCGGACCTGGCGGAGAAGATCACCGCCATCGGCAGCATTTTTTGACGGAGGCCGGAGAGAGGCGAGGACATGAAGCTCACCATGACCGGGGACACCCGGCGCAATGACCACTACCCCGATAAGCCCAACGAGGACCTTTTCTGGTTCGACGAGGCCATGGGCGCGGCGCTGGTGCTGGACGGCGTCACCCGGGACAGGGAGAACGGGGTCTACCCCGACCCCAGCCCGGCCAGGACCGCGTCGGAGCGGTTCGCCGCCGCCGTCCGGGACGCACTGGCGTCGTCCGAGGAAGAGAAGCCGGCGGCGCGGCTGCTGTGGGCTGTGGAAGCCGGGAACCAGGCCGTGGCCCGGGCCAATGCGGGACTTTCCCCCGATTTTCTGCCCGGCACCGTGGGTGTGCTGGCGCTGATCGCGGACGGCGCGCTCCACTACGCCTACGTGGGGGACTCCAACGGCGTCCTGCTGTCCGGTGGCCGTGCCCATGCCTTCACGGAGCCCCAGACCAGGGCGGTCCATGACCACAGGGGCCAGTACACCGCCCACGAGATACGGGCCCATATCTGCAACAACGCCGCCCACCCCTGCGGCTACGGGGTGTGGACGGGGCAGAGCGGCGCCATGGACTTTCTGCGCACCGGCGCCATCCCGCTGGGGCCGGGGGACAGGGTGCTGCTCTGCACGGACGGCCTCAACGACTTTCTAGCCGCCGCCGGGGAGCGGGCGCTGTGCGCCATGGACAGCGGGACCATATTGGAAAAGGCCATGGCCTTCCGAAAACCGGAGGGCTGGATGGACGACCGCACCGCCGTCATCGTCGATGTGGGAGCATAAAGAGAAAGGACTATCACAATGAGAGTATTCATCAGCGCGGACATCGAGGGGACCTGCGGCATCACCAGCTGGGCGGAGACCGAGCGCTCCACCCCCATGGACTACAACCCCTTCCAGAAGCAGATGACCCGGGAGGTCAAGGCGGCCTGCGAAGGCGCCATCGAGGCCGGGGCGGGCGAGGTGTTCGTCCGGGACGCCCACGACTCCGCCCGGAACCTGGACCCGGCGGCCCTGCCTGAGGCCATCCGCATCATGCGGGGCTGGACCGGTGACCCCCTGAGCATGATGAGCGGGGTGGACAAGGGGCCTTTTGACGCCGTGCTCTTCACCGGCTACCACGCCTGGGCCTCCTGCGGCGGCAACCCCCTGAGCCACACCATGAACCTGAAAAACGATGTCGTCACCCTCAACGGCGTGCGGATGAGCGAGTTTATGATGAACGCCTACACCGCCGGATACTACGGCGTGCCCGTGGTGTTCCTCTCCGGGGACAAGGCCCTGTGCGACTTCGCCCGGGAGCTGATCCCCGGTATCACCACCGTGCCGGTGAACGAGGGCTGCGGCGGCGCCGTCACGTCCATCCACCCTGACGTGGCCGTGCGGCAGATCCGGGAGGGGGCCGCCAAGGCAGTGCGCAATGCCAAAAACTGCGCCGTGCCCATGCCGGATAAATTTGACATGACCGTCCGCTTCCGGGAGCATCAGCGGGCCTACTCCAAGAGCTTCTACCCCGGCGCCCGGCTGGAGGACGAGAAGAACGTCTGCTTCTCCGCGGACGACTGGTATGAGATGCTGCGCTTCGCCCACTTCGTGCTGAGCGACTAAAGCGCGGATAAGGAGAGCACTATGGACCTGAACGAGTATTTTTCCTGCCAGGACGCCGGCCTGCCGGAGGACGTGCGCCGGCGGAAGATGGCCGGCGATCTTGACGGGGCCGTCCGCCTCATAGACAGGAAGCTGGCGGGCGAGCTGCCCGAGGCCATGCGCCGCTGCCTCACGGTCCAGCGGGAGATGATCCTGCGGCTGCCGGCGGACTTCCCCTATACCCGGGACCAGGCGCTGGCCATGGCAAAGGAGCGTATCGACGGCTTCACGGAAGCGGAGTTCGACGAGCTGACGGACGCCGGACTGATACGGTGGATATACCTGAACGGGGAGATGCGGTACTTCGACCGGTTTTTGGACTCCATCTGCAAGTCCCTGCCGGACATCGCCCGCCGGACGGCGGAGGGCCCCTCCCGGTCCGGGGAGCGGCTGGACCGGTGCATGGCCCGCGTCAAGCAGGACTGCCAGCTTGGGACCCGCATCCGCATCCGGGCATCCCTGCGGCTGCGGGACGATCTCTTCACCCCCGGCATGTTCGTCCGGGCCCACCTGCCCATCCCCCTGCTGACCTCGGAGCAGAGCGGCATCTCCATCGAGCAGGTGTTCCCCGCCGGCGGGCAGGTCGCCCCGGTGGACGCCCCCCAGCGCACGGTCTGCTGGGAGGAGGATATGGCGGAGAACCACGAGTTCTCCGTGGTGTACTCCTACACCCGCACCGCCCGGTATGGGGGAGCGGAGGAGCCGGTGCTGCCCGAGGACACGGCGGAGCAGGCGCCCCACATCGTATTCACGCCCTATATCCGCGCCCTGGCGCAGGAGCTGGCCGGGGACACATCGGACCCGGCGGAGAAGGCCCGGCGGTTCTATGACTACATCACCCTGAACATGCGCTACACCTACATGCCTGAGTACTTCGTGCTGGAGGACATCCCCACGGAGTGCGCCCGGAGCAGGACCGGCGACTGCGGTGTGTTCGCGCTGCTGTTCATCACCCTGTGCCGGTGCGCGGGCGTCCCCGCCCGGTGGGAGAGCGGCATGAGCGTGGACCCGGACAGCTGCGGCTCCCACGACTGGGCCCGGTTCTATGACCCCGCCCGGGGCTGGCTGTTCGCGGACCCGTCCTATGGCGTGTCCGCGGCACGGAACGGGAACGAGGAGCGGCGGCAGTTCTACTTCGGCTATATGGACCCCTATCGCATGGCGGCCAACCGGGCCTTCCAGGCCCCCTTCACCGTGCCGAAGGAGTTCTGGCGGGCCGACCCCTACGACAACCAGTCCGGGGAGATGGAGACCGGGGAGCGGGGCCTGCGGTACGGCGAGTACGACCGGGATAGAGAGGTCCTGTCCTTTGAGGAGTTTTGATGCTCCGCTGCGAGGAGGTATCGCATCATGAAGATCACCGAGGTAAGGCTGGGGCGCATCTCCGTGCCCCTGCGGGTGCCCTTCAAGACCGCCCTGCGGTCCGTGTCCAGCGTGGAGGACGTGATCGTGGAGGTCCACACCGACACCGGTGCGGTGGGCTACGGCGAGGCGCCCCCCACCGGGGCCATCACCGGGGACACCACCGGCGCCATCCTGGGCGCCCTCCGGGACCACATCATCAAGACTGTGGTGGGCCGGGACGTGGACGACTTCGAGAGTTTGATGCTGGCCCTGGATAAGTGCGTGGTGAAGAACACCAGCGCCAAGGCCGCCATGGACATGGCCCTCTGGGACCTGTACGGCCAGCTCTATAACATACCCGTCTACAAGCTGCTGGGCGGCAGCCGGAGGCAGATCGTCACCGACATCACCATCAGCGTCAACGACCCGGAGGAGATGGCCCGGGACACGGTGAACGCCGTGGAGCGGGGCTATGACACCCTGAAGGTGAAGGTGGGGGCGGACCCGGCCCTGGACGTGGCAAGGCTCGCCGCGGTGCGAAAGGCCGCCGGGCCCAAGGCCCGCCTGCGCATCGACGCCAACCAGGCCTGGCAGCCCAAGCAGGCGGTGCGCATCCTGAACCAGATGCAGGACAGGGGCCTGGACATCGAGTTCGTGGAGCAGCCGGTGCAGGCCCACGATCTCAAGGGACTGCAATACGTCACCGAGCGGTCCTACGTCCCCGTACTGGCGGACGAGAGCGTGTTCTCGCCTGCCGACGCGCTGACCATCATGCAGAAGGGGGCGGCGGACCTCGTGAACATCAAGCTCATGAAGTGCGGCGGCATCTACAACGCCCTGAAGATCGCTTCCGCCGCCGAGGTCTACGGCGTGGAGTGCATGATCGGCTGTATGCTGGAGGCCAAGATCAGCGTCAACGCCGCCGTCCACCTGGCCTGCGCCAGGCAGATCATCACGAAGATCGACCTGGACGGGCCCGTGCTGTGCAGCGAGGACCCCATCCTGGGCGGGGCGGTGTTCGACGAGCAGAACATCACCGTCTCCGACGGCCCGGGCCTGGGCATCCGGGGCGTGCAGGGGCTCGTATATCTGGACTAGACCGAACAGGACCGGGAAGGGCATGGCCGCGGCCATGCCCTTCCCGGTCCCATAAATTGACAAGACGCCGGTGCTGCGGTTATAATGGATCTAAACTAGAAAACGGAAGGTATCTTATGGACACTGAACGAATGCCCGCCGCCGGGGCGGACACCCGGGAGGGGACCAACATCGAGCTGCGCATCCAGGGCGTATACGACAGCCTGAGCAACGCGGAAAAGCGGGCCGCCGCCTATTTTTTGAACAACGTGGAGAACGTGTTCAGCAAGCCCATCTCCCAGCTGGCCAGCGAGTCAGGCGTCAGCAAGGTGGCCTGGGTCCGGTTCTGCAAGGCCCTGGGGTTCAGCGGCCTGAAGGAACTGAAAAAGAGCCTCTTCAACGAGATATACCAGACCAAGGGCAAGGAGGACAGCCACATCGTCTTCCCGGACATCCTGAAGGCGGAGCAGGACAGCATCGACCAGATGATCCTGAGCGTGCGCAACAACAGCCTCCGGGCGGTCCAGGACACCGCCATGCTCCTGGACCCGGCCAGCGTGGAGCTGGCGGCCCGGAAGATACTGGCGGCCAAGTCCGTGCGCATCTTCGGCATGGGCGCCTCCGCCCTGGTGGGGGAGGACCTGTGCTCCAAGCTTCTGCGCATCGACCTGGACGTGCGGTTTTTCGTGGACTTCCACGTCCAGCTCACCTACGCCGCCAACATGACGCCGGAGGACGTGGCGGTCATCATATCCACCTCCGGCCGGACGAAGGAGTGCCTGGAGATATTGGACATCGCCAACCAGTGCGGCACGCCGGTGATCTCGCTGACGGCCTTCGGCAAGAGCCCACTGGCCCTGGGCTCCGACATCCAGCTATACAGCTCCTCGCCGGAGGTGGCTCCCCGCAGCGCGGCCATGAGCAGCCGCATCGCCCAGATGCTGGCGGTGGACGTGCTGTTCTCCGCCGTGGCCCGCCTGGACTACGACCAGACCGCCTCCACGCTGGAGAAGAGCCTCAAAAGCACAAGGTCCCATAAAGAGGAGGGCTCAGATTGAGCCCTCCGTTCCCTCCAGGCACCGCCGCACCGCCGCGCCGATCAGCTCCGCCATGCGGAAGAAGCCCAGGTCGTTGGGGTGGGAGCCGTCCACGGTGCAGTCGGCGGCCGTGATGTCCCCCCGCTGGAACAGCGTCTCGCCGTCCAGAAAATATACGTTTTGATCCCCCTGCGCCCGGGCGGCGGCATAGGTCCGCCGTATCACCTCCCGGCGGGCGGCCCCGGCGGGATCGCTCATGAAATCCGGCTTGGATACCATGATGATGGGTACCGCCGGATTTTTTGCGCGGTAAATGCGGTAGAGCCGCTGGTGGGTCTGCTCCAGCCAGGCCGCGTCCGGGGCGTTGTGGTCGTAGTCCATCACGAACACCGAGGCGTTCAGCCCCGCCAGGTACTCCGCCATGGCCGTCTCGCCCTTGCCGTTCCCGGAGAAACCAAGGTTTACATAATCGCAATCCAAACGGCGGGAGATGAAGCCCTCGTAGGAGTTGCCGGGCCGGGAGGCGCAGCCGCCCTGGGTGATGGAGGAGCCGTAGTATAGCACCGGCGTCTCGTACCGGTACCGGCGGCCCTCCCGGAGGACGGACCCCGCCTGGAGGCCCAGCCGCATGTCCTCCACGCCGCTGTACAGGGGGAAGTAGACGGTGACGTCCCGGAGATGCCGGTCCGGGAACTGGATCATGCCCTCCAGCCGGTCCCGGCAGCCGGGACCGGCGATGGCCGCCGGGATGAAGCTGCGGTAGAAGGTCTGGACGCCGTTCTGCTCCACGTACACCGCGAAGCCGCAGGAGCCCAGAAAGGCCATGTGGCCCATCCAGGCGCTGTCCGCAAGCAGGGCACGGAGGACCAGGTACTGCGAGTCCGTCTGAAACCGCACACGCCCGCCGGCGGTGTGGCGGCAAAGCTCCGCCACGCCGGGGCTCACGGCGTCCGCCGCCTCCTGGGGCATCCGCCGGAAGGGACCGCCGCCGCGGAAGTCATAGAGCCCATAGCCGGTGAAGGGCCGCTGGCGGCAGTCATAAAACGTCACGTCTCCGGGCAGCTGGATGCCGGTCTGAAAATTCTTGTCCCACTTGGATATATCCACAGCCGAGCCTCCGTTGTGCCGCTGTCAGCGGCCCATGCCGCCGAGAAAGTCCTTGTAGATGCCCGGGGTGGACTCCGGTATCAGGATGGCCCCCACGGTCTTTTCATAAAACGCCTGGGGCCCCACGCCGCCGATGACGGCGTAGCCGTAGCCCTCGTCCCGCATGGCGGCCAGGCTGCGCAGCAGCAGCGCCCGGCCGATGCCCTGACCCTGCTCCGACTCCAGTACCTTGGTGGGGCCGAAGAAGTCCGGGGCCGTGGCGTCGTAGCAGGCGTAGCCCACGATGTCCGCTCCCCGGGTGGCGATGAAGCAGGACACGGCGGGGTGGGCGAAGCACACGTCGCACTCCCCGGCGGCGGAGATGCCGGTGTGCTCCCGCACCCACTCCACCACCCGGAACTTGTCCGGGGCCATGGCCCGGCGTATCTGGACGCCTTCTGCGTCCGGCATGGCCGTCTCGGCCCCGGCGGGCAGGTCGTACAGTCTTACCAGCATATCCGGCATGTCAAAGGCCCCCCTCGCTGATTTGACGCACATAGGCGTCCTTGCTCTCGCCGTCCTCCTGGGCCAGCACCACGTCCGCGATGCGGCCACCCTCCTTTGCCAGGAGCCGGTCAGCCTCGGCGGCGTCCACGCCGCACAGGAGCATGATGATGGCCGTCTTGACGGCGTAATGGGCCGTCTCCAGGGCCCCGGCGGCGATCTCCCGGCTGGCGCCCGTGGCGGAGCGCACGATGGACACGGCCCGGGCGCACAGCTTCTGGTTGGTGGCCTTCACGTCCACCATCAGGTTGCTGTACACCTTGCCCATGCGGATCATAACGCCGGTGGACAGCATATTCAGCACCATCTTCTGGGCCGTGCCGCTCTTCAGGCGGGTGGAGCCGGTGATGACCTCCGGCCCGGGCTGGGGGGAGATGCCGATGTCCGCCGCCTTGTCCACCGCGGAGCCGGGGCAGCAGGTGACGCCGATGACCCCGGCGCCCAGGCTGTGGGCGTAGCCCATGGCCCCCAGGACGTAGGGGGTCCGGCCGCTGGCGGCGATGCCCACCAGCACGTCCTCGGGCCCGAAGCCTATCTCCCGGAGGGCCTTTTCGCCCTCCCCGGCCAGGTCCTCCGCGCCCTCCACCGCCGTGGTCATGGCGGCGGGACCGCCGGCGATGACGGCCACCACAAGGCCCGGGTCCGCGCCGAAGGTGGGCGGGCACTCCGCCGCGTCCAACGCGCCCAGGCGGCCCGAGGTGCCGCTGCCGCAGTACACCAGCCGCCCGCCAAGGCACATCTGCCGGTAGATGAGGTCGATGGCCGCCGCCACCTGGGGCAGCACCGCCTCCACCGCCTCGGCCACCTTTTTATCCTCCGAATTCATGAGCCGCACCAGCTCCAGCGTGTCCACCCGGTCGATGTCCAATGTCCGGGGGTTTCGCTGCTCTGTCTTTATGCTCTCGATCTTTTCCACTCAATGTCCTCCTTGTGTAACGCTGTACCGTCAGGGATACAGCCGCACGTCCGCCGCGTATGCCTCGAACCCGGCCCGCTGGGCGGCCCAGCATTCCGTGAGCTGCCGCTGGCTCATGCGGCCCGCCAGAAAGTCCTCTGCCCAGCGGTTGCCGGACAGGACCGCGAGCCGGTCTCCGCCCTCGTCCCCCGGGATGTGCTGGGGCGCCACCTTGTCCGGCCAGCGGCCGCAGATGGCCTTCATGAGGATCAGGGCGGTCAGAAGAAAGTCGCAGTCCGGCCGCAGGGGCTGGAACTCCAGGCCGAAGCACAGCTGGCCCTGGTACTTACTGGAATTGGGCACGAAGGAGCGGCGGCGAAAGGCGACGGCATCGTCCCGCACCGCGGCACGCACGTCCTCATAGAGCGCATCCATGTCGATGAAGGGGGCCCCGTAGATCTGGAAGGGCTTCGCGGTGCCCCGGCCCTCGCTGATGTTCAGCGCCTCGAAGAGACACCCGCCGCTGTAGCACAGGACGCTGTCAAAGGTGGGCAGGGCCGGCGAGGGCGTGTTCCATAAAAGACCCTGGTCCGGGAACAGCATGTCCCGGCGGTAGTCCCGCAGGGGGACCACCGTGAGGTCCGCTTTCAGTCCTGTGTATTTCAAGAAGTACCGCGCCGTCTCCCCGGCGGTCATGCCGTAGCGCATGGGCAGCTCGTAGTCGCCCACGAAGCTGTGGATATCCGGGTCCATCCGGGCGCCGGTGACGTGTCCGCCCAGGGGGTCGGGCCGGTCCAGCACCACGTAGGGAAGCCCCGATCCGGCCGCCGCCCGGAGGGAATAGCACATGGTGTATATGTACGTGTAGTACCGCAGGCCCACGTCCTGGATGTCGTATACCAGCACGTCAAGCCCCGCCAGGTCCTCCGGCGCAGGCGTCCGCCGGTCCCCGTAGAGGGAGATCACCGGGATGCCCAGCTTGGGGTGCCGCTGGTCGGCCACCGGGTCCCCGGCCCCGGCCCCATATAGGCCGTGCTCGGGGGTGAATATTTTTGCCAGCTCATAGCCCCTGTCCACCATGAGATGGATGGTGTCCCGGGACCAGTCCGGGGAGATGCCGCTGAAATTGGTGATGAGGCCGACCCGTTTTCCCCGGAAGAGGCGGTCGTACTCATGAAGGCGCTCCACGCCCAATGTGACTCTCATGCCGCTTACCCCAGGTCCACCGGCATGCGGCCCGTCACGGGCCGCTCCCCCTTCAGGACGGCGAGCACCGCCTCCACGCTCCGGTCGGAGTACTCCCAGGCCGCGAGGCCGGGCGTCCCCGGGGGCGTGTCGCCCAGGTCATAGGGCAGGCCGAAGGCCACGGCTAGCACGGGGACCTTCACCTGGTCCAGCCGGGTCAGGAGCTTTCGCATCTCCGGCCGCAGATGGCCGCTGAAGGAGCCAAGCACCAGGGCGCTGTGTCCATTGGCCGCCTGGAGCAGGTTTTCGATGTCCGTCTCGGAAGGGGCCTGGGGGAGAAGATAGCTGTCCCCGCCCATTGCTTCCTCCGCCCGCCCGGCAAAGAACAGGTCTTGCTGGGCCTCGTTGTCCGCGATGGTGGCCCGGAAGGCCGTGCCCGAGGCGAAGAGGGGGCAGGGGCCAAGCTCCGGGAGCGCGCCCCCCGGGAGCCGGTATCCGGCGATGGACAGGCGCAGTAGCTCACCGGCCGCGGCCATGTCCTCCGCGCTGTCGTAGGCCGGGGGCTCTTCGCCGGTCTTATATTCTTCTTTGGTCCGCAATATGCGGTCCGTGCTTCTGTGAAGCTCGTCCCGGGAGATGGTCCCGTCCAGCACGGCGGCCTCCGCCGCCCGGATGGCCTCCTTGGCCGCCTCGGGCGTGTGGGAGACCAGGACGATGTCGGCCCCGGCCCGGAGGGCGCTGACCGCGCCCCGGGCCGTGCCGTAGTATGTGGCGATGGCCGCCATCTCCATGCAGTCCGTCACCACGAGGCCGCCGTAGCCAAGCTCATTGCGCAGCAGACCCGTGATGATGTTCCGGGACATGGTGGCCGGGAGCCGGTCAGGCTCCAGCTCCGGGAATATGACGTGGGCGGTCATGATGCCGGCCACGCCGTCCTCCGCCGCCCGGACGAAGGGGGGCAGCTCCGTGCGCCGCAGCCGCTCCGCCGGTTTGGTCACCACCGGCAGGCCCACGTGGGAGTCGGTGCTGGTGTCGCCGTGGCCGGGGAAGTGCTTGGCGCAGGCCAGCACGCCCTCCTCCTGGAGCCCCCGGAGCATCTCGGCGCCGTAGGCGCTCACCTGCTCCGGCGTGTCGCCGTAGCTGCGCACGCCGATGACCGGGTTGTCCGCGTTGCAGTTCACGTCCATGTCCGGCGCGAAGTCGAAATTCACGCCCACCGCCCGCAGCTGCCGGCCGGTCATCTGTCCCGCCCGGCGGGTCAGCTCCGGCCCGCCGGCGGCGGCCATGGCCATGGCGCCGGGGATGTTCACGGCGTCGTCCGCCAGCCGGACCACACGCCCGCCCTCCTGGTCGATGGCGATGAGGGCGCTGCGGCCGGTGCTTTTTTTGACGCACCGCTGGATGTCCCCGCACAGGCGGCGGAGCTGGGCGTTATCCTGCACGTTGCGCTTGAACAGGATGATGTTGCCGATCTTATACTCTGCCAGATATCGCTCCAGCTCCGGCGTCAGCTCCGGGCCGTCGAAGCCCACCATGAAGTGCTGCCCGAGCTCCAGCCGGAGCTGGGCGTCTGCCTGTCGTTCCGCCATGATGCCCTCCTGTAAAGAAGCCTGGCCGCGCTCTGGCCCTGTGGGTCAGAGCGTGTCCTTGTAGTGTTGGATGGTCTCGCCGTCCGCCAGCAGCCAGTGGCCGGGCTCAATCTCGCCCCACTCGTGGCCCTTCTCCCACTTGACATACTTCTCCGGGTCGTAGACCCGCAACACCTTGTCCCGCTCCACCTCCGGGTTGGGCATGGGGATGGCGGACAGCAGCGCCCGGGTGTAGGGGTGGATGGGGTGGGCGAACAGCTTTTCCGTCTCCGCCAGCTCCACGATGCGTCCCTTCTGGATGACGGCGATGCGGTCGCAGATGAACCGCATGACCGACAGGTCGTGTGCGATGAAAAGATACGTCAGCCCGCGCCGTTCCTGCAGGTCGGACAGCAGGTTCAGCACCTGGGCGCGGATGGACACGTCCAGGGCGGATATGGGCTCGTCGGCGATGATGAAGGACGGCTCCATGATGAGCGCCCGGGCGATGCCGATGCGCTGGCGCTGGCCGCCGGAGAACTCGTGGGGGAACCGGCTAGAGAACTCGGGCAGCAGGCCCACCTCCAGCAGCACCTTGTCCACCCGCTCCTTGATCTCCTCCTTGGACAGGTCCTTGCGGATGTTCAGAAGGCCCTCGGAGACGATGTAGCTGACCTTGGCCCGCTCGTTCAGGGAGGCCATGGGGTCCTGGAAGATCATCTGTATCTGCTGGATGACCTTTTTGTCCAGCTCCCGGGATATCTTTCCGCTGATGCGCTCGCCCTTGTAGATGACCTCGCCCTGGATGGGGTACATGCGGATGATGGCCCGGCCGATGGTGGTCTTGCCAGAGCCGGACTCGCCCACGAGACCGAAGGTCTCGCCCTTGTAGATGTCGAAGTTGACGCCGTGGACGGCCTCGAAGGCCTTCTTGCCACGGCCGAAGGTCACGCGCATGTCCTTTACGCTGACCAGCACTTCCTTCTTGTCACTGCTCACCCCATTCACCTCCCAACGCTTTCAGATTCTTGATCTCCTTGAGGACCGCCGGCGGCTCGATCTTGGGCGCCCGGGGGTCCAGAAGCCAGGTCTTGGCCTTGTGGGTAGGGCTGACCTCAAAGTAGGGGGGACGGTAGAGGAAGTCCACGTCCAGTGCGTAGGGGTTTCTGGGGGCGAAGGCGTCGCCCCGCACGGGCATGAAGAGGTTGGGGGGCGTACCGTGGATGGAGTAGAGCTTCTCCCCAGCGGTGGCGATCTGGGGCAGGCTGGACAGCAGCGCCCAGGTGTAGGGGTGCTTGGGGTCGAAGAATATCTCCTGGCAGGTGCCGATCTCCACGATGTCGCCGGCGTACATGACCGCTACCCGGTCGGCCACGTTGGCCACCACGCCCAGGTCGTGGGTGATGTAGATGGTGGTCAGGTGGTATTTCTTTTGCAGGTCCTTGACCAGGTCCAGGATCTGGGCCTGGATGGTCACGTCCAGGGCTGTGGTGGGCTCGTCGCACACCAGGATGCGGGGGTTGCAGGCGATGGCGATGGCGATGGCCACGCGCTGGCGCATGCCGCCGGAGAACTCGTGGGGGTACTGGCCGTAGCGCCGCTTGGGGTCGTCGATGCCCACGTCGGAGAGCATCTCCAGCACCTTGTTCTTGGCCGCCTCGCCCGTGAGGCCCTGGTGGTATTTCAGGGACTCGCCGATCTGCCAGCCGATGGATTTGAGGGGGTTCAGGCTGGTCATGGGGTCCTGCATGACCATGGCGATCTGGCCGCCGCGTATCTTCTCCCACTCCTTGCCCTTGGTGTACTTGGCCAGGTCCTGGCCGTCATAGAGGATGGAGCCGGAGTCCACGAAGCCGTTCTTGTCCAGAAGGCCCATGCAGCTTTTGACCAGCACCGACTTGCCGGAGCCGGACTCGCCCACGATGGCGAGGCATTCGCCGTCGTACAGGTCCAGGGACACGCCCCGGATGGCGTGGAGGGTCTGGCCGCGGAGGGTGAATTTGATGTTCAGGTCCTGTATGGATAAGATCACGTTTCTGTCCATGACGCGCCCTCCTTACAGATGGTTCTTGGGGTCCGCCGCGTCGCCGAAGGCGTTGCCCACCATGTAGAAGCACACAGTGATCACGGAGAGCACCAGCGCCGGATAGATCAGCTGATAGCGCAGGGATGGGCTCATCAGCATGACCCGGCCCGCGTTGACCAGGTTGCCCAGGGACGGGGTCTCGATGGGCAGGCCCAGGCCGATGTAGGTCATGAACACCTCGCTGCCGATGGCGGAGGGGATGGCCAGGGCCATGCGCAGCATGACCACGGACACGATGTGGGGCAGCAGGTTTTTCATGACCACCCGCCCCAGGGGGGTGCCCAGGCACCGGGACGCCATGTTGAAGTCCCGGTCGCGGATGATCATCACCTGGGTACGGATGTACTGGGCCACGCCCAGCCAGCCTGTGACGCACATGGCGAATATCATGGTCCAGATGCCGGGCTTCAGGATATAGGAGGCCAGGATCAGGATGATGGTAGACGGGATGTTCGTCACCACGTTATAGAGCTCGGTGAAGAACACGTCCACGCTGCGCAGATAGCCCCAGACCATGCCCAGGGCGATGCCCACGATGGTCTGGATGGCGGCCACGGTGAGGCCGATGAACATGGATGTGCGGGTACCGGCCCACAGCCGGGCCCAGAAGTCCTGGCCGATGGCGTTGGTGCCCAGGATGAACTGGCCGCCGGGCTGCTGGTTGATGATCTGCATGCCCGTCGCGGGGTCGTTGTTGATGTAGTTGGGGTCGTACTGGCCCGGCAGATAGGGCTGTATCACCGAGAACAGCACCAGGAACGCGGCGATGAGCAGCATGGCCACCGCTGTCTTGTTCTTGAAAAAGGCCCGGAGCGTACTGCGCCAGTAGGAGTAGTCGGAATAGCCGGTGCGCTCCGCCTCCTCCTCGCTGTATTCCCGGCGGGAGAAGAGGGACGCCGGCAGGGACGATATCTGCTCCGCCGTCAGCACGTCAGGCAGCTTTCCGGCCTTGGCCAGGTCCTGCTCCGTGAGGCTCTTTTCCAGCTTCCCGGCGAGGTTTTCAGACATGGAATACTTCGATGCCATCAGCGCGCACCCTCCTTCTTTGTGAGACTGATCCGCGGGTCCACCATCGCCATCAGGATGTCGCCCAGCAGCAGGCCGATGATGCCCAGGGCGGCGTAGACGATGACCAGCGCCTGCACCATGGAGTTGTCCTGCATCTTGATGACCTCCACCAGCAGACCGCCCATGCCCGGGATGGAGTACAGGGACTCCACGTAGATGGAACCGGAGATGGTCAGCAGCAGGGAGGAGGGGATGCCATGGATGAGGGGCACGATGGCGTTGCGGAACACGTGGTTGAAGCCGATGGCCCGCTCGGGCACGCCCTTGGCCCGGGCCATGCGGATATAGTCCCGGTTCTCCTCGTCCACCATGTACCGCCTGAGCCACATGGCGTACCAGGCGATGGAGGGCAGGGCCAGGGATACCACCGGCAGGATGATGCTGGACGGGACGTTTGAGTTATATAGGATGTTCAGTCCTGTCCAGCTGCTGCCGTAAATTTGCAGCATCAGGTAGTATACCGCCGCGGGCACCGCCTGCATGAGCACCACGTAGCCCGTGCCGATGCGGTCTATGAGGCCGTTCCGGTGCCGCGACATCAGCACGCCCAGCAGCAGGCCCAGAGGCAGGCTGATGAGCATGGCCAGAAGGCCGAATTTGATGGAGATCGGCGCTTTTTTCGCCAGGATCTTCATGATGGGATAATCCACGCGGTATCTGTTGGAGACCCCCAGATCCCCGTGGAGCAGCTGCGTGTAGAATTTGCCCAGCTGCACCGGCACCGGGTCGTTCAGTCCCAGCTTCTCCTTGGCGTTGTAGAGCTGGGTCTCCGTCATGTCGTCCAGATTGGGGAAATAGCTGTCGATGGGCATCAGACGCAGAAGACAGAACACTACGGCGATGATGATGATAAGGCTGATACAGGCCCGGAAGATACGCTTCAGGCAGTATTGCAGCATTTACCGCTCCTCCTTCCCTATAGCTGCCGCCGGTCCGCAGGGGAGCGCGGACGGACGGCGCTGGATTTTATAAGAGGCTGGCTATCGGAGACCCGATAGCCAGCCCTGGCGTTTTTCCCCGTTAGGTTTATTTGATGGACTCGGCGCGGGCGGCCAGCCAATCGGTGTAGCAGGCGTTGTACTGCTCCACGGTCATGGGCTCAGCCAGGACCCGGGCGTACTTCCAGCCGCCGTCGCTGTTGTGCATCTTCTCGAAGGGGTTGATCTTGGTGGCCGTGTAGCCGGTGGTATCCGCGCAGAACGGGATCACCAGCGCGTGCTCCAGCAGGAACGTCTCGGCCTTGGCGAAGGCCTCATAGCGCTCTGCGGACAGCGTGGTGATGGCCTTGGCCTCGTTCAGCAGCTCCAAGTACTCCTGGGCCAGCGCCTGGACGTTGGGGCCCAGGGCCTTATCCAGGAAGGTCCAGTTGTTGTCCTCGGAGAAGGCAACGGTCCAGGCCTGAGGATCGTAGTCGGAGGCGCCGTTGTTGAGCTTCATGAAGCTGAACTTGCCGGGGCGGCGCACGTCGGCCAGGAAGCCCGTGGACGGGCCGGCCTCGATGGTGATGTCCAGGTAGTCGGGCCCGAAGAGCTCGGTGAGCTGCTGCTTCACGATCAGGATCTCCTGATCCCAGCCGGTGACGCCGGGGTTGTAGGGCATGTAGACCTTGATGGGGAACTCCACGCCCTCGGCGGTCAGCTCCTCCACGGCCTTTTCCTTGTACTCCAGCGCCTTGTCCGGATCGAAGGAGAAGTTCTCCCGGTGGGTGATCTCCGCGATGGGCTCCATCTCCGTGTAGTCGGTGCCGTCGATGTTGCACCAGCTCACCGGGGTGATGGTGGTGACCAGGAAGTTCTCGGTGTTGAAGGGCATCACTGCCTTGCCGGCCTTGACGCGGTCGATGCCCCAATACAGGGACTGACGGAAGTTCTCGTTGTCGATGGCCTTGACCCAGGTGTCGGGATCGTATTTCTCGTCAATCTGGGGCACGTAGTTGAAGCCGTAGTAGTAGGTGTAGGTGGGGTCGGGCTGAGGGGGCAGCGTGATGTCCTTGGTGTCCTCGGCGGTCATCCACTCGGAGACGATGGCGGCGGCGATGGTGGCCTCGTCGATGTCGCCCCGCTTGAACAGCTCAGGCGCCAGGGCGTCGGCCTCGGCGTTGTAGGTCATCTCCACCCGCTCGATGTGCACGTTTTCAGCGTCCCAATAGCTCTCGTTCTTCTCGTAGGCGCGGCTCATCTGGGGCTCGAACTCCACCAGACGGTAGGGGCCGATGTACCACAGGGACTCGGGGTCCATGCCGTAGCTGTCGCCCAGCTCGGTGAAGAGGCTGGTGGGCACGGGGATGATGTGGCCGCCGTAGCCGTAGAAGTAGGGCACGGGCTTTTCAAGGGTGATCTCCAGGGTGTGGTCGTCGATGGCCTTCACGCCCAGGGTCTCCATGTCGGTCTCCTCCTCCTGGAGCAGGGCCGTGGCGCCGGCCACGATGTCCTGATAGTAGGAGGCGGCGCCGGAGGCGTGGGCCGGGTCGCAGACGTACTGGGCGGCGGTGACGAAGTCCTGAGCGGTCAGCTCGTCCATCTCGTTGCCGTCCATGTCCACCCAGTGGACGCCCTCACGGATGTGATAGGTGTACACCAGGCCGTCCTCGCTGACCTCATAGCTCTCGGCCAGGCCGGGGACAAAGTTGCCGTACTGGTCCACGCTGGTGAGGCCCTCGCACAGATTGGAGATGGCCTGCCAGGTGCCGGCGGTGTTGCTGCCGGCGTAGGGATGCAGGGTCTCGGCCTCGGTGGAGTACACC
Source organism: uncultured Oscillospiraceae bacterium (assembly GCA_947624035.1). Lineage (GTDB taxonomy): Bacteria > Bacillota > Clostridia > Oscillospirales > Oscillospiraceae > CAJOIG01. The sequence continues at coordinate 21,751 of CANQIH010000006.1, forward strand.
AGCCGCAGGGTCTGGTCCTCGGCGTACTTGAGGCCGTGGGGCCCCTCGGTGACGTCGTCCGCCAGCACGGGCGCGGCAAGGGCCATGACCATGACCAGGGCCAGCAGCAAGGAAATCGCTTTCTTCATGTGTTTTCCCCCTTACGGATGTTATTATAAGGTCCGCATGTAAGCCCCGGAGGACTTACATGCGGGTACCCGCGGAAAAGGCTGTTCGCTTACTTGGCGGAGGCGTCCCGGGCCACGACCCAATCGGCGTAGATGGCGTCGTACTGCTCCACGGTCAGAGGCTCGGCCAGCAGGTGGTAGTACTTGAAGCTGCCGTCGGTGTTGTGCATGCCCTCCAGGGGGTTCAGCTTCGTGACCATGTAGCCGGTGGAGTCCGCGCTGACGGGGATCACCAGGGCGTGGTTGATGAGGTAGGCCTCGGCCTCGGCAAAGGCCTCATAGCGCTCCATGGAGTTGGTGGTGATGGCCTTGGCGGCGTCCAGCAGGGACTCGTACTCGTCGGCCTGGGCCTTCACGTTCTCGCCCACGGCCTTGTCCAGGAAGCACCAGTTGCTATCCCGCTCAAAGGCGATGGTCCACTTCTCGGGGTCGAACTCCGCGGCGCCGTTGCGGCTCTTCAGCATGCCGAAGTTGCCGGCCCGGCGGACGGAATCCAGGAAGCCGATGGAGGGGCCTGTCTCGATCTGGATGTCGATGTAGTCCTTGCCCAGCAGCTCCTCCAGCTGCTGCTCCACCACCTGGGTCTCCTGATCCAGGTTCAGGTAGGTGGGATCGTAGGGCAGATAGATCTCGATGGGGAACTCGACGCCCTCGGCGGTCAGCTCCTCGACGGCCTTCTCCTTGTACTCCAGAGCCTTGTCGGGATCGAAGCCCCAGTTCTCCCGGTGGGTGATCTCAGCCATGGGGCCGATCTCGGTGAAGTCCACGCCGTCCACGGAGCACCAGCCCACGGGCGTGATGGTGTTGGAGAGGAACAGCTCGGGGTCATAGGGCTCCTGGGCCATCTTCGCCTTCACGCGGTCCAGGCCGTAGAAGATGGACTGGCGGAAGTTCTCGTTGTCCACCACCTTGTTCCACTTCTCGTGCTCGGCGTCGGTGCCGAAGTTGGGCATGTAGTTGAAGAGGTAGTAGTACATATAGGTGCCGTCGGGCTGGCCGGGGATGGTGATGTCCTTGGTCTCGTCGTTATTGAGCCATTCGGACACGATGTCGGCGCCGATCTTCGCCTGATCGATCTCGCCGCGCTTGAACAGCTCCGGCGCCAGGGCGTCGCCCTCGGCGTTGTAGGTGGCGATGACCTTCAGGATATGTACGTTGTCGGCATCCCAATAGCTGTCGTTCTTTTCATAGACGCGCTGGCTCTGGGGGTCGAACTCGGTCAGGCGGTAGGGCCCGATGTAGTACAGGGACTCGTTGTCCATGCCGTAGCTGTCGCCCAGCTCCTCATAGAGGGCGGTGCACATGGGCAGGAAGTGCCCGCCGTAGTCGCCGAAGTAGGGGACCTGCTGCTCCAGGGTGATCTCCAGGGTGTAGTCGTCCACCGCCTTGACGCCCAGGGTCTCCATGTCGGTCTCCTCGCCCTTCAGCAGAGCGGAGGCGCCCTTGATGATGCCGTCGTAGTAGTCCACCGCGCCGGCGGCGTTGACCGGGTCGCAGATGTAGCGGGCGGCGGTGACGAAGTCCTGAGCCGTCAGCTCGTCCTTCTCGTTGCCTTCCCAGTCCACCCAGTGCAGACCCTGGCGGATGTGGTAGGTGTAGGTCAGCTCATCCTCGCTGACCTCGATGCTCTCCGCCAGACCGGGGATGTAGTGGCCGTACTGGTCACAGGTCTGAAGACCCTCGGTCAGGTTGGAGATGGCCACCCAGGTGCCCGCGGAGCTGTCGCCCTTGTAGGGGTGCAGCGTGGAGGCCTCCAGGTTGTAAATGGTGCGCAGGGTCTGATCTTCGGCGTACACGAGGCCATAGGGGTTCTCATCGCCAGCCAGGGCGGCGGCGGAGAGAGACAGCACCATGGTCAGCGCCAGCAGCAGGGCAAGTATCTTCTTCACGCTCATTTCCTCCTTCTTTCGTGGTGAGCAATATTGGTTTATAACGCTTCCGTACAAAATATGGTTCGTATCCGACGACTATCCTGTTCTGACCGCCCTCCTTTGTTCGTTTTGTCCGTCACTCTCTTTCTTCCTCTGCATATGCGGCGCCGGACGTCCCTGGGGGACCTGTGGCCCGCTTTCACGCCGGCGGACTGAACCTTTTTCCCGAAAAATCGCCAGCGACAGAAACTTTGTATTAAGTTTAGGGCATTTCGTTCAAAATGTCAATATATTACAGGGATTAATTTACAATTTTTTACCAAAAAGTGGTTTATAGAGAGGCGCTATGGCAGAAAAAAGCCCCGGGACGGCGCGCCGATGCGGCGTTCCGTCCCGGGGGAGAACTGCATTTCTGTCAGTTTTGAGAGGTGAGTTTGGCGTACTCGATGGCGGCCTGGGTGTGGACCAGGCGGCGCAGCCGCAGGTTCCCGCTGTCCCGCGCCCGGTCCGGGTGGACCCGGTTGTTCAGCATCACCACGTAGAGCCCCGTGTCCGGCGACACCAGCATGTGGGGGCCGGTGAAGCCGGTGTGGCCGAAGGCGCTCTGATCGAAAAAGAGGCCCGAATAGCTGAAGTGGCCATTGGCCAGGTGGAAGCCCAGGCCCCGGTTCTCGCCCATGCCCGGGGTGTAGTTCTGGATGGCCCTGTCGAAGACGGCCCGGGGGATCAGCTCTGTGCCCTCCAGGGTCCCGTGACCGGCCAGCATCCGGGCAAAGCGGACGCAGTCGTCGATGTCGGAGAAGACGCCGGCGTTGCCGGACACGCCGTTCTGGAACCGGGCGTTCTCGTCGTGGACCACGCCCGCCAGCCATTGGCCGGTGATGTGGTCCCGCTCCGTATAGGCGGTGTTCGCCGGGTCGATGGGCCCGTCCAGCCGGTGGTAACCGGTGTGGGTCATGCCCAGGGGCTGGAACACCAGGTCCCGGGCCAGCGCGTCCAGGGGCTGGCCGCCTGCCCGCTCCAGGGCCTTGGCCAGGAGGATGAAGCCCATGCAGCTGTATAGCACCTGGGTCCCCGGCGCGTAGGCCAGGGGGGCGTGGAGCAGGAACTCCGCCACGTCGTCCCCGGGCTTTAAGAACTTCTCCAGCCGTATCTCCGCGGGGAACCCGGCGGTGTGGGTCAGAAGCTGAAAGAGGGTGATGTCCGCCTTGTCATCGGGGACCGCGCTGCCGAAGTACACCGGCAGGGTGTCCGCCAGGTCCATCCGTCCGTCCGCGATAAACCGCAGGGCCACCATGGTGGTGGACAGGATCTTGGTGACGGAGGCCATGTCGTAGAGGGTATGGCGGTCCACGGTCGTGCTGTCGCCGGTCAGGTCCGGGAAGGACGTGCGGCCAAAGGTCTCCTCCACATAGAGCCGGTCCCGGTCGCCGATGGCCAGGGCCGCGCCGGCCAGCCGTCCGTCCGCCACGGCCTGGCGCACGAGGTCCACTGTCTTTTCAAACGGTATCATCCTGTGAGCCCTCCTCCCAGGCGCCCGGATATGGCGCGCTGGGGCCAGTATAGCAGGGGCGGCGGCCCATTGTCAACACGGAGCGGAACAAAGGACGCGGCGAATGGGACGCTGCCGGAACTTAATTCCGTGAGCCTTGCATTTTCGCCCCGGAGCATATATACTCGGAGGCAGAACGGTCTGTGAGGAGGCGCCCCATGGAGTATCTTCTGGGCATCGACGGCGGCGGCACCGCCACAAAGATATGCGCGGCCAGCCCGCGGGGAGACGTGATCGCCCGCCACACCGCCGGGCCGCTGAACATCAACGGCCAGAGCCCGGCCCGGTTCCATGAGACCATGGCGGAGATATTGCGCTGGCTGAGCGGGGCCGGGTTCCGGCCGGAGGACTGCGGCGGCGTGGCCGTGGGTGCCGCCGGGGTCAGCAATCCCCGGGCAAGGCAGCTCATCGCGGCGGCCTTCGCCGCCGGAGGCTACCGCGCGCCGGTGCGTACCTACTCGGACGGCGAGACCGCCCTGGCGGCGGCCTTCCCGGCCTGTCACGGCGTGAAGGCCGGGAAGGCCGCCGCAGCGCCGTGGGC
>CANQIH010000007.1 GCA_947624035.1 uncultured Oscillospiraceae bacterium
CGGTGCCGTCGGTGCGGCGCATCACCGCGTGGATGCGGGCCAGAAGCTCCTTCACCTCGAAGGGCTTGGTGATATAGTCGTCCGCCCCCATCTCCAGGCCGGCCACCTTGTCGGTGGTCTCGCCCTTGGCGGTAAGCATGACGATGGGGACCTTGGACCAGCCCCGGATCTCCCGGCAGACCTGCCAGCCGTCCTTCACCGGCAGCATGATGTCCAGCAGGACGATGTCCGGCTCAAAGCTCCGGGCCAGCTCCACCCCCTGGCCGCCGTCGGCGGCGTGGGCGGTCTCAAAGCCGTCCCGCTCCAGATACAGCCGCAGAAGGTCCGCTATGTTCCCGTCGTCCTCGATGATCAGCGCTTTTTTCGCCATGTCCGTTTCCCTCTTTCGTGCCTTTGTGGATTCTGGCCTAATTATATACCCGCCTTCAAGCCATGGGTGAACAAAATGTAAAAAAACGCAGGCGGACCAAAAACAGGTATTTACTTTAGCTCGGTAGTGTGGTAGTATGCTATCCGACAAAACCACTTTCACCCGTTTATCAGGAGGAAAAAACAAGATGAAAAAGACCCTTATGTTCGTGCTGGCCGCCGTGATGCTGCTGAGCCTGACCGTCCCCGCCCTGGCTGACGACAGCCGCACCTTCATCCACGGCTTCGACATGGACTTCCCCCCCTACTCCTACATCGACGACGACGGCAACGTGGGCGGCTTCGACGTGGAGCTGGCCCAGGCCGTGTGCGACTATCTGGGCTGGACCTATGAGCCCCACGCCCTGAACTGGGACGCCAAGGACGCGGAGCTGGAGTCCGGCGCCTGCGACTGCATCTGGTCCGGCTTCACCATGAACGGCCGGGAGGACGATTACCTCTGGTCCATCGTCTACTCCGACAACACCCAGATGATCATGGTGGCCGAGGACTCCGGCATCGAGACCCTGGACGACCTGGCCGGCAAGATCGTGGGCGTGCAGACCGCCACCTCCGCCTATGACATGCTCAACGACGAGGAGGGCCAGAAGGCCCTGATGGACACCTTCGCCAGCCTTGAGGTCTACGAGACCTACACCGTGGCCTTCAACGACCTGCAGGCCGGCGCCATCGACGCCATCGCCATCGACATCACCTCCGGCCAGTACCTCATGAGCGACACCGAGGGCTACAAGTTCCTGGACGAGACTCTGGGCTCCGAGCAGTACGCCATCGGTTTCCGCCAGGAGGACACCGAGCTGTGCGAGCAGGTCAACGAGGCCCTGGAGGCCCTGGCCGCCGACGGCACCTTTGATGAGATCGGCCAGAAGTACCCCGAGATCTATGACTTCCTGACCCTCAACAAGCCCGCCGAGGACGCCGCGGAGGAGGCCCCCGAGGAGACCCCCGCTGCTTAAGATCAAAACGCCTTTTGCATATTCGTATTGGGCCGCTGAAAAGCGACCCAATACCAGTCTCCAGGAGAACTGCTTATGAGTCTGACCACTATGCTGGCCACCATGCTCCCCGGCGTCGGGCGCACCTGCCTTCTGTTCTTTCTGACAGCGGTGCTGAGCCTGATCCTGGGCATATTCGTGATGTTCCTGCGCCAGTCGCGCATCAAGCCGGTGGCTGCCGTCACCAAGATATACATATCCGTCATGCGGGGCACGCCGCTGATGCTCCAGCTGCTGGTGTGGTATTTCGGCCCCTTCTACCTCTTCGGCTGGTCCATCCGGGGCTACCGCTTCACAGCCATCCTGCTGGGCTTCGTGTTCAACTACGCCGCCTACTTTGCCGAGATATACCGCTCCGGCATGGGCTCCGTCCCCGTGGGCCAGAACGAGGCGGCCCAGGTGCTGGGCTACTCCAAGGGACAGGCCTTCATCAAGATCATCCTGCCCCAGGTGGTCAAGCGCATCCTGCCCGCGGTCACGAACGAGGTCATCACTCTGGTGAAGGACACCTCCCTGGCCTTTGCATTGGCCTATCAGGACGTATTCTCCCTGGCCAAACAGATATCGGCCTCCCAGACCTCCTTCATGCCCTTTCTCATCGCGGGCATCTTCTACTACATCATGAACTACGCGGTGGCTTTTGCCATGGACCGGTGCGAGAAGGCCCTGTCCTACTACACCATCTGAGGAGGACACGGCTGTGACATTGCTGGAAATGAAGGGCATCCACAAGTCCTTTGGGGACCTGGAGGTGCTCAAGGGCGTGGATCTCACGGTCGAGAAGGGCCACGTGGTATCGGTCATCGGCCCCTCCGGCGGCGGCAAGTCCACCCTGCTGCGGTGCGCCACCCTGCTGGAGACCGTGGACGCCGGGTCCATCGCCTACAGCGGCGAGTACGCCGTCACCATGGAGAGCGGCCGGGCGGTGTACGCCTCCCCGGCGGCGCTGAAGTCCGTCCGGCGCCGGTTCGGGCTGGTGTTCCAAAACTTCAACCTCTTCCCCCACTGGTCCGTGCTGCGAAACGTCATGGACGCGCCGGTGAGCGTGCTGAAGCTGCCCAAGGCCGAGGCAAGGGACCGGGCCATGGGCTTTCTGGAGAAGATGGGCCTGGCGGACAAGGCCGGCGCCTACCCCTGCCAGCTGTCCGGCGGACAGCAGCAGCGGGTGTCCATCGCCCGGGCGTTGGCCATGGACCCGGAGATACTATTCTTCGACGAGCCCACCAGCGCCCTGGACCCGGAGCTGACCGTGGAGGTGCTGCGGGTCATCCGCTCCCTGGCGGAGGAACACATGACCATGGTGGTGGTGACCCACGAGATGAGCTTCGCCGCCAAGGTCTCCGACCACGTGGCCTTCATGGACGGGGGCGTGGTGGTGGAGTCCGGCCCCGCCGCCCAGGTCATCAGCGCCCCCACCCAGGAGCGGACGCGGAAGTTCCTGGAGGGCTTCAATCAGCTATGAGCGCCCTCCGGTTCGTGAAAACTGACCCCACCCAGAACATGACCGTGCTGGTGCGGGACGCCGTGCCCCGGGCCATGCAGGCGGCGGTGGCCGCCCGGCTCATGGCCGCGGACGGGGTGGGCGCGGAGCAGGTGGGCTTCATCGAGCCCGCCGCCCCCGGCTCCGGCGCCGCCGCCCGGCTGCAGATGATGGGCGGGGAGTTCTGCGGCAACGCCGCCATGAGTCTGGCCGCCGTGCTGCTGTGGGACCAGGGCCGCAGCGGCGGGGACGTGACGCTGGAGGTATCCGGCTGCGCCGCGCCGGTGACCTGCCGCATGGCCCCCCGGGGAGAAAACGCCATGACCGGCACGGTGGGCATGCCCCTGCCGGAGCGGACAAGCGAGGTGTGCGGCTACCCCGCCGTATTCCTGCCGGGCATCGTCCACATCATCGCCCCGGCGGCCGGCTTTTCCGGCGAGGCCCAGGCAGAGGCCTTCCTGCGCCGGGCCGCGGCGAAACTGGACGCCCCCTGTGCGGGGCTTCTGCTGTTCGACCGTGACGCCATGGCCCTGACCCCCTGCGTGTATGTCCGGGCCACGGACAGCGCCGTCTGGGAGCGGGGCTGCGCCAGCGGCACGGCGGCATTGGGGGCGTACCTGGCCCTGACGGAGGGCCGCACCGAGACGGCCCTTTGCCTCCCCGGCGGGACCATGACCGCCCGGGCCCGTGCGGAGGGCGGGCGGCTCTCGGCCCTCTCCGTCACCGGCGATGTGCGCCGGGTCTGCGAGGGCGAGGCCTGGATAGAGGCTTGATTTCCCGCCCGGTATCAAGTAAAATAGTGACTGCGCCACCCGGCGCGGTCACTTTCGTTTGGGAGGACGAGCCATGAAAAAGCTCCGGGCTTTCGTCTCTGTTATGATATGTCTCTGCCTGCTCATCCCCGTCTCCGCCTGCTCCGGCAGCTCCGGCTACCGGATCGTGGACACCTACACCCAGGAGGGCAGCTTCGTCATCGGCTTCCGCCGGGGCGATAGGCTGCGGGACTACGTCACCGCCGCCCTGGGGGAGCTGGCCGCCAACGACACCCTGCGCATCACCGCCACCAGCTGGTTCGGCGAGGACCTGACCAGCGTGAAGGACGACGAGGGCGCCATGGACGAGCTCTGGGAGGGCATGGAGCGCCGTCAGGTCATCGTGGGGGTGGACCCCACCAACATGCCCATGAGCTACATGGACGTGGCCGGGATGTACAAGGGCTTCGACGTGGACCTGGCCAACTACATCTGCGGCTATCTGGGGTTCAGCATGGCGGTGTACCCCATCGACATCGCCAACGCGGACGTGGAGCTTAACAGCGGCAACATCGACATGGCCATGGGCGTGCCCCAGAGCGACATGGTGTCCGAGCTGGACTACTCCCCCTCCTACCTCTCCAGCCAGTACGTGCTGGTGACCCGCACCGCTGGGCACATCCGCCGCAAGAGCGGCCTGAAGGGCAAGACCCTGGGCGTGGCGGTGACGGACCTGGACGTGCTGCAGCAGGACGAGAAGTTCGTGAAGAACCTGGGCAGCGTCATCTACCAGACCAACACGGACGGCCTTTTCCAGGCGCTCATGAAGGGCGAGGTGGACGGCATCCTGGTCTCCAGCGTCGTCGCTGCGTATTACATGAAATAGCGGATGAAATAGCAACGACCGCCTCCCTCTGCAGATGGAGGCGGTCGTTGCTGTCTGTCTCCAAGCCCCTCGCCTCTCCCTGGGGGAAACCAGAGATCACCGCCAGGCCAAAGCCTCCCCTGTGCAAGGGGAGGTGGGCGCCGCTTGCGGCGCTCGGAGGGGTTGTTACCAATCATGGATGTTTACCTAACTTGGTAACAATCCCTCAGTCTCCGGCTGACGCCGGAGCCAGCTCCCTTTACACAAGGGAGCCTTTCAAGCGGTGCGCCTTCGGCGCAGTAAACGGAAATCTTCCTATCCCTTTTTCCTGCCAAGGACCGCGGCTATCGCCGCAGCCGAATAGCCAAGAAACAGATAGATGACCGCATAAAGCAGGAATGCACGCTCTCCCATGTCAAAGAGGACCCACGTTCCAAGCAGGAACAGGGCGGATAAGAGCAAGGGCTGGAACCAGGCCGCCTTCAATTTCCTGCCCGCGAACACGCCCACGCATATCGCCGCTATCGGGTCGGCAGCGAAGAACAGAAGAAAGCAGATCGCCATGCCGCTGTCCCCTTTCGCAAACGTGACGGCGCACCAGGGCAGCAGCAGCATGATCATTGCAGAACACAACGCGCATATGCTGTTCTTTTTCACCATGTCATTGCCTCCTGTGATATCCGCTCCTTCAAGCTTGATAGTAGCATATAAGCACTGCTTATTCAACCAAAACAGGGTAGGCGCCTCATTATGAGGCGTCTACCCTGTTCGTCTATCTCCTCCTCAGCCGCCGTATCCCGCGGACGGCCCAATAAACGCCGTACCCGGCGGGCCAGAGCGCGGCGGTCAGGGTCCCCGCGGCATACAGCCCCGCCCGGCTCTCCGCCGCCCGGGCGGCGTTCTCCCAGAACGGGTAGTAGATGCGCCCGGTCCGCTGGCTGCGCTGGGGAAGCTCGCTCATGACGGCCAGGGACCGGCCGAAGCTGAACCGGTCCGTGTTGCGCCTAAGCTCGCACATGTCCTCCCCCAGCCCCAGGGCCCGGGAGACGGTGTCCTGGGCATAGCCCCTCACCGCCTCGGGCAGCGCCGCCTCGTAGCATGTCACGGGCGGCGTCTCGCCGGTGACCCGGGAGAAAAAACCATAGCTCACGAAGATCGCCGGCTCGTCCCCGTAGGCCTCCCGCTCCGCCTCCGGGACGGACACCACCCCCGCCACGGTGCAGGTGTGGCCGTTCACCAGCACCTCCATCCCCGTCACGTCCGCCGCGCCGAACAGCTGCCAGGCCAGCAGCTCGTCCAGCACCGCAAGGCCGTCCATGAGGTCGTAGGGGGCGTAGTACCAGCCGTACTCCACGTCCAGGGGGTGGAAGGCAAACCAGTCCCCGCCGGTGCACAGCACCCGGGCCTGCCGGGTGTTGAAGCCGCCTGTCACGCTGGTCCGGCTCTCGGCACACCAGGCGTCCGTCCAGGCCGCCTCCGCCGCCTCCGGCGAGCCCAGCAGGGCCGACAGCTCCTCCGTCACCCGGGTATGGGCGCCCATCACGGCGGCGTCCGTGAGGGCGGCGTCCTCGCTGACGAAGGCGGAGACCTGGGCAAAGCTGTCCTCCCCGGCCTGCCACCGCTCCGCCTCCCGCTGGCTCTCCAGCCCCCGCCCGGCGCATGACCAGGCCAGCAGCAGCCCAGCGCACAGCCCGAGGCACACCAGCGCCGCCCAGAAGCCGGGCCGCCTTATGAGCCCGGTCATTGGCTCAGCCGCACCTGCTCGCCGTCCGACAGGGGCGCGGAGGCGGTGGTGATGACGTAGTAGTTGGTGAAGCCGTCCGCGGTCTCGATGGCGGCGTTGTAGGCGTCCGAGCCCAGCACCGTCACGGGCACACGCTTGGCGATGTACCGGCTGCCCAGGGGGGAGCTCTTGGTGGTGGCGGTGAGGATGAACTGGCCGTTGGAGTCGGTGCGGATGGCGCTCTTGGGCACCACCATGGGATAGCTCTTGTCCCCCAGGCCGATGGACAGGCTCAGCTCCTGGCCGTCCGTCACGTCGCCGCCCACGGTGAACTCCAGAAGCTTGTTTTTGCCCGGCGCGGCGGGGTCGTTTCGGATGGCGGCCAGGCTGGCCCGGATGTCCCCGTAGTGGAAGGTGGTCACCTGGGCCTGGTCGCCCACGTGGACCAGGCGGCTCTGCTCCTCGGGCACGGAGAAGGAGAGGGTGTACTCCTTGCCCTCCACGTGGATGGCGGCGAGAGACGTGCCGGGCCCCACCACGTCCCCGGCCACGGCGTTCACCGACGCCACCGTGCCGCCGTATTGGGTGGTGACGTCGTTGCCGCTGCCGTCGTTTTTCAGCTGCTCCACCAGGGTCTTTTTCTCCTCGATGCGGTCCGCCTGGACCTGCAGGTCATATTGGGCCGCCTCCGCCAGTACGCCGTCGGCCCGCTGCTGCTCCGCCAGCTGGGCGGCGGCGGTGGACAGCTGGGCCTGGAGGCTGCGCACGGTGTCCGAGGCGGCGTCGTAGCCCACGCCCCGCTCGGTGTTGCTCAGGTTGGCCTGGGCCTCGCTGAGCCGTGCCTGGGCGGAGCCCAGGGCGGCCTTTTTCTCGGCCAGCCGGCGGGCCAGGTCCGTGTCGGACAGGCTGGCCGCCCGGGCGTCCACCGCGCTCTGGGCCGCCTCCACGGCGGCTCGGGCGTTCTCCGCGCTGCCGGAGGCCAGGTCCCGCTGGGCGGTGAGCTCCACCAGGTCCGCCTCCGCGGTCAGGGCCAGGTCATAGGCGCTCTGGGCCGCGTCCAGGTCCGCCTGCCGGTCATCCACGGTCTGCTGCAATTCGGCGTAGGACGGGTCGGCGGGGTCCCCGGCGGCCAGGGCCGATTGGGCCTCCGTCAGCTGGCGCTGGGCGTCGTTCAATGTGGCCAGCGCCTCCGCGGAGGAGGGGCCCATCTGGCTCTTGGCGGCGGACAGCTCCGCCTCCCGGGCCGCCAGCTCCGCGTCCGCGGCGGCCTGGGCCTGCTGGGCGGCGGTCAGCTCCGCCTGCAGCTGGAGCAGCAGCGCATCGCCGCTGCCTGAGAGGGACAGCTGTCCCTCCATGTCCGCGATCTCGTTTTGCAGGGTGTTCACCGTCTGCTGGGCGGCCGTCATGGCGGCGTAGGCGTTATTATACGCCTCCTCCTGCCCGGCGGCCTTGTCCCTCGCCTCGATGGCCGCCGCCAGCTGGGCGGATATGCCCGCCAGCTGGGAGTTCTCCGACGCATAGTCCGGGTCCACCGCCTTGATGAGGGCCAGGCCGTAGTCATACTCCATCTGCTCCAGCTCCGCCTCGGCGGTCTTCAGCTCCTCGCTCTCCGTCTCCTCCAGGGTGAACAGCACCTGCCCGGCGGTGACCGTGTCCCCGGCGGCCACCTCCACGGTGCGGATGGTCCGGGCAGCGTCCAGCTGCACGTCATAGGCCATGTTGGCCGCCAGGGTCCCCGTGCCGCTGACGCTGGAGGTGATGACGCCGGAGCTCACGTACTGGCCGGTCACCTCCGGGAGGGAGAAATTCATGATGGTCTTGGAGAAAAACGTCAGCACCAGCATCACCGAGAGGAAGATGATGGCGGCGTTTTTCACCCATGGGCGGTGCTTGACCTCCCGCTGCTGCGCATGTTTCATGTTCTGTCTCCCTTCATTATCCCTTCAGGCTCCCGGCCCCGGCGATGCCCTCCACCAGGTACTCCTCCCCGTGGAGAAACAGCAGTATGGCCGGGACCATGTACACCGTGGCGGCGGCGAAGGCCAGGCCCACCTCGCCGGTGTTGATCTGGCTCAGAAATACGCTCAGCGGCTGCTTGTCCGGGTCGGTGAGCAGCACCAGCACCTGCTCCACCATGTTCCAGTTGTCGATGAACACCAGGATGATCACCGAGTACAGCGCCCCCCGGCACTGTGGCAGATACACCCGCCGGAAGATCTGCCACTCCCCCGCCCCGTCCAGGCTGGCCGCCTCCCGTATCTCCTTTGGGATGCGCCGCATGGTCTTGGTGAGCAGGAACACGGAAAAGGGCGTGAATATCCCCGGCAGCACCACCGCCCAGCGGGTGTCCAGGATGTTCACCGCCTTGGCCACCAGGTAGTTTGGCACCAGCGTCACCTGGTATGGCATGAGCATGAGGATGATGTAGGCGAAGAAAAGCGCCTCCCGCCCCCGGCCCCGGTACCGGGCGAAGCCGTAGGCCGCCAGGGACGCCACCCCCACCTGAAAGAGCACGATGGGCAGCACCAGGATCACCGAGTTCCAGAACTTCATCAGGTACTCCGGGCTCTCCAGGAGGGTGGTGCCGTACTGCTTGAAGGTGACCATGTCCGGGATGAACTTCAGACGCACCTGCTCGGAGATATAGCTGCCGCCCACGTTGGCGAACACGGCCCCGTACCCGGCGCTGATCTCCTCGGCGGACATGAAGGAGTTGGTGACGGTCAGCACCGTGGGCAGAAGGAACAGCACCGCGAAGGCCCCGGCCCACACCGTGGCCAGGACGATGCGCACCGCCCGCAGACGGCCGCCCCTCATTGCTCCACGTCCTTCCCGAACCGGGCCTCCAGCCGGAACAGCACCCCGATGATGACGGTGACGGCCAGAAACATCATCACCGACGCGGCGGACATCTTCTGGTAGTCCAGGGCCCGGAAGGTGTTGTTCATGAAGTGCTGGAGCATGTACAGGGTCTCATAGGGGTAGTCCCCGGTGAGCAGGTATATCTCCCGGAAGGCCTTGAAGGAGTTGATGAGGCTCATGATGGCCACGAAAAACACCGTGGGGGATATGTACCGCAGCTTCAGCCGGAAAAAGACGGTGGCCGGACCGGCCCCGTCCACCCGGGCGGCCTCCAGGGGCTCCTTGGGGATGTTGGCGAGGCCCGCCATAAAGAGGACCATGTTGTAGCCCAGGTTCTTCCAGAGATACAGCACCACGATGACGAGCTGGCTCCAGCCGGACTTGAGCCAGTCCACGCCCGTCCCGCCCAGGGAGGCGATGAGGCTGTTCAGCGCGCCGTTTTGGTGGAAGATGACCTGCCAGATGAGCACCACCGACGCCGCCGGCACCACCAGGGGACTTAAGAAAAAGGACCGGAACTGGCTCTTGCCGGGGATGTGCCCGTCCAGCAGCACGGCCAGTCCCAGGCTCAGCACCACCGCCATGGGCACCGCTATGAGGGAGAAGATCACCGTGTTCCGGGTGGCCTGGAGGAAGGCCGCGTTGTGCAGGAGCTTTGTGAAGTTCTCCAGGCCCACGAACTTCTTCGCCACCGGGTTGTTCACCAGGGAGTAGTACACCACCACGGCGAAGGGCACCAGGAAAAAGCCGCATACCCCCAGAAAGCTGGGGGCGAGGAACGCCGCGGAGCTGACCCGCTCCCGCCGCTCTATCCGGTTGTGCCGCGGTCTCGCCATAGCGCTTCTCCTATGCCTGATCGTATTTCCTCCCCCAACGAGGTGCCGGATAACCACCCAGCCCCTTGGCTCCCCCTTGGGGGAGAGGGTAACCGCCTCACCAAAGCCTCCCCTGTGCAAGGGGAGGTGAGCGCCGCCATGGCGGCGCTCGGAGGGGTTGTTACCAGTCTTGGATATATACTCAGCCTGGTAACAATCCCTCCGGCTGCCCTTCGGGCATCCACCCCCCTTTACACAAAGGGGGCTTTAGCCTGGCAGCAGTCCAAGTGCAGCACATCTGCCCTGACACGCCCATTATACCGCCGTTTCGGAAAACCGTTTCTTAAGATTTTCTTAAGATTGCTCCGCCAGGTAGAGCCCCACCCGGTTCTGCACGGCCCGGACCACGTCATCCGCGCTCGCCTGGCCGTCAAAATACCCCGCGGCCTCCTGGCAGATGATATTGGCCACGGTCCAGCTGTCGTCAGGCGCCGCCGCGGATGCGGTCTCCACGGCCTCCACGGCCCGGTCCACGGCGGCCTGTATGTCCGCCTCCGTGGCGCCGTAGGTCTGGGCATAGTAGTCCAGCATCTGCCCGTCCATATCCGCCGCCCGGGCCGCCTGCTCCGCCAGCAGGTCCCGCCGGATGGACATGCCCTGGCCGTCCGCGGTCAGGGCCCGCTGGCCCTCCGCCGTGAGCAGCGTCCGCAGGAAGGCCCAGCACCCCTCGGGGCAGGCCGTATCAGCCGCCACGCCAAAGGTCATATCGTACCGGATGAGGGCCGCGCCGCCCTCCGGGGAGGGCCAGCCCGCGAGGACATACTCCGTGCCGTAGGCCTCGATGGGGTCGAAGGCCAGGTCATAGACGGTCCAGCCATTCACCGGCAGCAGCAGGCTGCTTTGCTCCGCCGCCTGGCCCTCCTCCCAGCTCTGGTACTCGGGAAACCGCTCCGGCATGGCCGCCGCGATATCCAGGATGGCCCGGAAAGCCGGGTCGTCGAAGCCACTGTCCGTGAAATCCCCCAGATACGGGGCCAGCAGGGCGCTGAGCCCCTGGGTCCGCTCGGTCTGGAAGATGATCTCCCCGGCGTGGTCCGCTGCGGCGGCCGCCACATCCTCAATGGTGAGAAGCCCGTCCTCCCCCAAAAGCGCCGGGCGGCAGGCCGCCGTGTCCAGGGTGAACCGCACCGGCAGGGCGTACAGCGCCCCGCCCGTCTCCGCCGCGGCCAGCACGTTTTCCAGGTAGTCCCCCCGGTCCAGGTCCGGGTCCGCGTCCAGCATGGCCCCCAGGTCCGCCAGGTACCCCCGCCGGGCCATGTCGTCTGTGGGCCCCAGAATGATGTCCGGCAGGTCCCCGGCGGTGAGGTCGTACAAAAACCGCTGCGTCCCCGCGCCGTAGTCCTCCGCGGTGTCGTAGGCGCTGTAGTCCTCCGTCTGGATAAAGTACGCGCCGCTGGCCCGGTTGAAAGCCGTGACGGCCCGGCTCACCTCCGCGGGGATGCCCGTCCCGCCCAGGGTCAGCACGTTCCGGCTGCCGTCGTTCATGGTGTACCCCGCCGGGACCACATAGAGATCGATGCCGCTCTCCACAGTCCCGTAGGCGGCGGGGTCCCGCTTTTCCGCCACGAGAAGCCTGTCGCCGGACAGCAGGAACACCTTGTATATGGAACTGGCCGAGAAGCCCGCGTCCGTCCAGCTCAGCCGCCGGACGCCCTCGCCGGTCAGGTCCGCGTAGGACCGCACGTCCACGTCCCAGAACCAGAGCTCGTCGGGCCCGCTGCCCCCCACCGGGGCGAACATCTTCGTGGCGCCCAAGTCCCGCCTCGTGAGGGTCAGGTCGCCGCCGATGCAGGCAAGGCAGGTCCCGCCGGTGCGGTAATCCTCGTACATCCCGGCCACGGTACCGTCCGCCAGGGTGGCCATGCTGTCAAAGCCCACCGGGTCGATGTCCAGCGTCCCCCGGTCCGACCCGTCGGGCCCCAGTACACGCACTGCGTCCAAACACACCACCAGGGAACCGTCCCCCAGGGCGGCCATATAGTTTACATAAATCTGTTCACTAATCGTGTAGCGGCCGGTTTCATTCCCCTCCGGGTCCAAGTGGACGAGGGCGCCAGCATGGTTAACATAATCATTGACCTGATAATACCACAGCCCGCCCTGGGAGGAAGCCAGCTTGGTGACGCCCAGCTCCGCCCGGTAGTCCTCCGGCCCCGCCGCCGTCTCCAGGGCGGCCAGCAGGGTCTTGTCCCCGCCCTCCGGGTCCACAGCGTACAGCCGGTCTGTGACGGACGCGGCGCCGTCTATCCGGGTCTGGACATATATCCTGTCCCCCGCCGCGGCCGCGTCCACGGCCAGTTCCCCTGTCTCCAGGCCCAGGTCCAGGGGCGACAGCCCCGGGGCGGCGGTCTCTTCCGCCAATACAGTGGGCTCCACGCTCTCATAGGCGGGGCTCACCTCCGCCCCGCCTGCTGTCCGCCCGCCGCAGCCGGACAGCACAGGCAGCAGCGCGGCCAGAATGAACGCCAGATATCGTCTCATGGTGACGCCTCCCGTTTTGAAAGTCGTATGGTAGACGAAAACGGGAGGCGCCTGGTCACATGTCACGCGTGTTCGGATAGGTACAGCCCCACCCGGCTCTGGATGCTGGCCGCGGCGGCCTCGG
Organism: uncultured Oscillospiraceae bacterium; assembly: GCA_947624035.1. Taxonomy (GTDB): domain Bacteria; phylum Bacillota; class Clostridia; order Oscillospirales; family Oscillospiraceae; genus CAJOIG01. The sequence continues at coordinate 12,587 of CANQIH010000007.1, forward strand.
CGGTGGTCTGGCCCTCAAAGAAGGGCCCCGCCTCCTCCCGGACGATGTTCAGCACGTCCTCCGCCAGGGAGAACCGCCGGTAGACGTACAGGTCCTCCCCCGCCAGCACCTCATCGATGCGGTCCGCGTCGGCCTGGTCGATCATCTGCTCGGCGATGTTCCGCTGGGCCTGGGCCGCCAGGGCGCTGCGCATCACCGGGAAGCCCTCAAAGGAGGGTCCGCCGTCCTCCTCGGTACCGCTCTGGAACTGCTCTGTCAAAAACCGGGTCAGGAATTCCCAGCAGACGTCCGGGGCGCTGGTCTGGGAGGATATGCCCAGCTCCGCCCAGGGCGACACCTCCGTCACGCCGCCGGTCTCGCCGGGATAGCCCACGAACACCGGGTCAAAGCCCAGCTCGTTGCGGGCGAACTCCAGGTAGTAGTAGCTGTTCAGCGCGTAAGTTGACATAATATAATTCCGCTGTGACGCCTCCGGAGCGTCCGGCACGATCTCGATGGCCGCCTCTGCCTGGATGGCCGGGCCGCCGGCGACCGGGCCGGTCATCTCGTCGGTGGACGAGTTGGGCATATCCTTCACCATGTTCATCAGGTCGATGAACTCCTGGCTGTCAAAGGTGCAGGTCGCGTCCTTAAAGTTTACATAATGTTCCAAATCCGCCTCAAAAAAGCTGGTGAAGCTGTAGGTCATATCGTCGGACCAGATCCGGACCACGGCCTTGCTGGGGTCGGACCGCTGCCGGGCCATGACCTCCTCCAGGGTCAGGTCCGCCGCCGTGATGCCGGCGTCCGCCGGGGCCATCCAGCCGCTGACGCCAAAGGCGGGGATGATGCTGTACAATGCCCCGTCCTCCTGCCGGGCGGCGCACAGCATATTCATCAGATACTGTGAGGCGTCCAGCGAGTTTACATAATCTGAAAGGTCCGCCAGCAGCCCCTGCTTCACCAGCGTGTCGTAGGGCATGTCCTCCAGGTAGTACATGTCCGGCACGTCCCCGGCGATGATGTCGTAGTTCAGCTGCTCCAACGCCTGGTCCAGCCAGGGGCTGTCGGCGGTGTAGTCGTGCAGCTCGATGCGGTAGTCGGGGTCCTCCCGGTTGAAGGCCGCCACCAGCGGCGTCAGCACCCAGTCCGTGCGCATGGTGGCCAGGGTCAGCACCTGCCGCCCGTCGCCGCCGGTGCGCATGGGGGCCGCCAACAGGCCGTCCCCGTCCTTTGTCAGGGTCCAGAGGGCCCCATCCCGGAGGAAGGTGTCCAGCAGGTCGTAGTCGTTCACGCCCATGTTGATCCAGGTGTCCCCGTCGCCGATGACGCCCCCGGCCCGGTCGTATGGCCGCACGGTCTGGCTGGTCTGGACCCATATGGTCTCCCCGCCGCCGGTGAGCACGGAGGTGTAGCTGTCCGCCTGCACGTCCCCGTTCACGGGAAGGGCCGTCACGGCGCCGGTGGCCGGGTCAAGCAGGGCCAGGTACGGCTCCCCGGTGGTGAGGCCGTCGCTGGGCTGGAACCGGCCCGCCAGCTCCCCGGTGTCCAGCTGCTCCAGGTCCTCGAACCAGCCGCCGGTGACGGGGGCGGCGCTCACCGTGTTTCCCTGGGCGTCCAGCACCGCCGCCAGGCCCTTGTCCCCGCTGAGGTACACGGTGACGCCGCCGTCCTCCGCCGGGAACATGGAGTTTACATAATATTCATCGCCTGGCTCGGTGAACCCAGACACGGGGACCGTCACCGGCGCCGCACCGTCCGCCGCCCGGGTGAGCTCGTAGGAGTAGACGCCGCTCTCCCTATCGTAGCTGCCGCTCTCCACCCAAAGGGCCCCGTCCCCGGCGGGCACGAAGTCCTCGATGGGGGTAAGCATGTCCAGCTCGTCCCCGGCGGCGGTGTACAGAAGCTCCGCCGTGCCGCCGTCCAGCGGCGCGGTACAGACACAGTTGACGCCGTAGGGGTCGCCCTCCTCGCTGCCGTTGTTGGCGCCGATGTAAACTGTATCGCCATAGACCTTGGCCCGCTGGGCCGTGTACCCCTCCGGCAGGGAGATCAGGCCGTCCGCGCCGGTATCCTCCGCCGAGACATCCTCTGGGGCAGATATCTCCGCCGGGGGCGCGGTCTCTGGGGCCGGGGGCGCGGACAGTGCCGCCGCCGTCTCCGCCGGGGCCTCCGCCCCATCCCTGCCCGCGCCGCCGCAGCCGCACAGGCCCACCGCCAGCGCCGCCGCTGTCAGCAGCGCCATCATCCGTTTTTTCATGGAAAGTCCTCCTTACATATCCGCGCGGAGGGCTTTCCCCGCCGCCCGGTTTTTAGCTATGTTCTGCCAGATATATGCCCACCCGGCTCTGGATGGCGGCCGCAGCGGCCCCGGCTGTGGCCTGGCCCTGGAAGAAGGGCTCCGCCTCCTCCCGGACGATGGACAGCACCTCTCCCGCCAGGGAGAACCGCCGGGACACGGCCAGGTCGGTCCCGGCCAGGATGGAGTTTACATAATCAATATCCTCCTGGGATACGCCGCCGTATTGCGTGAATATCTGCGCCCCGGCATCCAGTGTGGCCCGCATCACCGGGAACGCCTCAAAGCCGCCGGACTCCAGGTCCGTGGTGGTGCTCTGGAACCCCTCGGCCAGGAAGCTGGATATGAACGCCCAGCAGACCTCCGGGTCGCTGGTCCGGGCGGACATGGCCAGCTCCACGCCGGGCCGCACCTCCGTGACGCCGCCCGTCTCCCCGGGCCAGCCCAGCAGCACAGGGTCGAACCCCTCCTGCTGCCGCACCCCGTCCAGGGCGCCGTAGTTTTCCAGGCTCGCCCGCCGCAGAAGACTTGACGATCCCGAGACGACGCCGCCCATCTGGCTGTCGGCCACGGTCTTGGGCATATCCCGGACCATGGTCAGAAGGTCCGTGAACTCCGGGCTGTCAAAGGAGCATGTGGAATCATTAAAGTTTACATAACGTTCAATATCCGTCCCGATCAGGGACGTAAGGGTCTCGGTCTCGCCCCCGGCGTAGGCCCGGATGACGGCGGTGTCCGGGTGCTGTGCCTGCCAGCCCATGAGCGCCGGGACAGTCATGTCCGCCGCCGTGAGCCCCGCGTCCGCCGGGGCCGCCAGGGCGCTCACGGTAAAGGTGGGGATGACGCTGTACAGCGCCCCATCCGCCTGCCGGGCGGCGCAGAGCACGTTCTCCAGGTACAGGGACAGGTCCAGTGAGTTTACATAACTTGACAGGTCCGCCAGCAGGCCCTGCCGCACCAGGGTGTCGTAGGGCATGTCGTTCAGGTAATAGAGGTCCGGGATGTCCCCGCTGATGACGTCGTAGTTGAACCGCTCCAGGGCCTGGTCGATGTAGGTGTTCTCCGCCAGGTAGTCGTGTATCTCGATGCGGCAGTCCGGGTGGGTCTGGTTGAAGGCGGCCACGGCGGGAGTCAGTATCCAGTCCGCGCCCATGGCGGCCACGGTCAGCACCTGCCGCCCGTCATCCCCGGCCCGGACCGGCGCTGTGAGCAGCCTGTCCCCGTCGCGGACGGCGGTCCAGAGCGCGCCGTCCAGGAGAAAGGCATCCACCATGTCGTAGACGTTCACGTCCAGGTTGATCCAGCTGTCGCCGTCCCCGACGATACCGCTGGCCCGGTCGTATGGCCGCACCGCCCCGCCCAGCTGGAGCCAGACGGTGTCCCCGTCCCCCGCCAGGACCACAGTGTAGCCGTCAACGGCGGCGTCCCCGCTCACAGGAAGGGCCGTCACCGCGCCGGTGGCCGGTTCCAGCAGGGCCAGGTACGGCGTCCCGGCTGCCAGGCCGTCCCAGGGGGTGAATACGCCCGCCAGCTCCCCGGTCTCCAGCCGCTCCAGGCTCTCGAACCACCCGCCGTTCACGGGCGCGGCGCTGAGCACCCGGCCCTCGCCGTCCAGGGACGCCAGAAGGCCCGCGGTCCCTCCGATATACACCAGCACGCCGCCGTCCGGTCCGGGGAACATCGAGTTTACATAATTTTCATCCGTCACCTGCCCCAGGTCTGTCAGCGGCACCGTGACCGCCGCGTCGCCGTCCACGGCGTGGACGATGGCGGCGGACCGGCCTCCGGCCCCGTCATAGCCGCTTTCCGCCAGCCACACCGAGCCATCCAAAGCCGGAGCAAAGCATCCGATGTCCCCGCCGGTATACAGCGCCTCCGCCGTGCCGCCGGCCGCGGGCGCGGCGCATATGGCGTTGACGGTGTAGCCGTCCCCGGTCTGGCCGCCGCTGGCGCCCAGGTACAGCGTCCCGTCCAGGGCCGCGGCCTGCCGGACCGTATACCCCTCCGGCAGGGCGATATGGCCGTCCTCCGCCGCCGCGCCGTAGCCGCACAGGGCAAGCGTCAGCGCCAGGGCGGCCAGGGCCGCGATAAGTCGTTTCATCATGGTCTTCTCCCTTTCCATGACGGCGTTATCCTAGGCCGGTCCGGCATCGTTTCGGGCACAGACCGGCATCGTTTTGCCGTCATTTTTCTTAATTTCACGTGAAAGCCCCGGGGCCCTCTCCCTAATAACACCCCTCACCGGCCCAAAATGTTTCAAAAGGGCATAAAAACTGCCGCAGGCATGACGCCTACGGCAGTCGATTCTGTTCGCTTCATTCCCCTGACGGGAAAAAAACTGTTATCCTCGTCCCACGGCCGGGGGCGCTGTCCAGCTCCAGCCTTGCCCCGTGGACCTCCGCCGCGTGCTTCACGATGGACAGGCCCAGCCCCGTGCCGGGCACCGAGCCGCCCCGGCTCTTGTCCCCCCGGTAGAACCGCTCAAAGATGTGCTCCTGCTGCTCCGGCGGGATGCCGGGGCCGTCGTCTGCCACGGTGAGCACAGCCCCGCCCTTTGGCCCGGGCGACGCCGTGACCCACACGCAGCCGCCGGGGCGGCCGTACTTCACGCCGTTCTCCGCCAAATTGAACACGATGGAGTGCAGCAGCGCCGGTATGCCCTCCATGGGCGACGGGCCGCCGGCAAGGTCCAGGGCCACCTGGGCCCGCTCCGCCACGGGGGCCAGCTTGCGCAGCGCCTCCTCCGCCGCGGCGTACAGGTCCACCGGCTCGAAGGCCATGTCCTCCGCTCCCTCGTCCAGGTGGGACAGGCTGATGATGTCCTCCACCATCTTCACCATGTGCTGGGCCCCGTCGTATATCTTCCCGGCGAAGGGCTGTACGTCCTCGGGCCGCACAAGGCCGTTTTGGATGAGCTCTGCGTAGCCGGATATGGCGTGCAGGGGCGTTTTCAGCTCATGGGACACGTTGGCGGTGAACTCCCGGCGCAGCTCCGCCTGGTCCCTTAGCTGCCGCTGCTGGCTGTCCAGCCGCCCCAGCAGGGGCCGCAGCTCCTCGTACACGTGGTTTTTCAGAGGCTCGTCCAGGTCCAGCCCGTTTAGGGGCTCCACGATGCGCCGGGAAAGCTGCCGGGCCAGCAGCACTGATAACAACAGCGCCAGCACGATGACGGCGGCAAAGCCTTGGCCCATGCCCAGCATCATGGTGAGGATGGTGTTCTGGGCGATGGCGAGGCGCAGCACCGTGCCGTCCGCCAGCCGCTTGGCGGCGTAGAGGGACCGCTCCATCAGGGTGACGGAGTAGCGGTGGCTCTCGCCGAAGCCGGTATCCAGGGCCTCCCGTACCTCCTCCCGCCGCAGGTGGTTCTCCATGGAGGCGGTGTCCGCGTCGCTGTCGTCGTAGAGCACCGTGCCGTCCGCCGCTATCCAGGTGATGCGGTAGTCCCGGACCTCCAGGCCGTCAAAGTAGTCCATCCCGGCCAGCTCCACGCCCTGGGCGGCCAGCTCCGTCTGCATCCGCAGCTGGGTCTGCTGGATGCGGGAGAAGTACCCGTACAGCACCCCCATGATGAGGACCACGGACAGCAGGAACACCGCCGCCGCCACCAGGCACAGGGAGCGGAAGATGCGCTTTGTCATGATAAGTCCTCCATCCGGTAGCCCACGCCCCGGACCGTCCCGATGCAGTCAGCGGCGCCGCCCAGCTTGGCCCGCAGGGAGCGGATGTGCACGTCCACGGTACGGGTCTCGCCGGTGTAGTCCGCGTCCCACACCAGCCGCAGCAGCGTCTCCCTATCGAAGGCCCGGCCCGGGTTTTTCATGAGCAGGCGCAAAAGCTCATATTCCTTCAGCGTCAGCTCCACCCGCGCCCCGTCCGCCGTGACGGTGTGGGCATTCTCGTCCAGCGCCAGCGCGCCCACGCGCAGGATGCCGCTCTCCGGCCGCACCCCCGCCCGGCGGAGCACCGCCTTGATGCGGGAGATCATCTCCATCATGCCGAAGGGTTTGGCCAGGTAGTCGTCCGCCCCCAGGTCCAGGCCGGTGACCTTGTCGAACTCCGTGCCCTTGGCGGTGGTCATGATGACCGGGATGTCCGCTGTGGCGGGCCGGGCCCGGAGCTTTTTCAGCACGGCGATGCCGTCCTCCCCGGGGAGCATGATGTCCAGCAGCACCAGCTGGGGCCGCTCCCGGTCCAATGCCGCCCAGAATTGGCCGCTGTCCCCGAAGCCCGCCGCCTGGAACCCGGCGGCGTTCAGGGCGTACAGGATGAGGCTGCGGATGCTCTCGTCATCCTCCAGACAGTAGATCATGGCCCGCCCTCCCTTCTATGGTATCATCTATCATGGTATGAGTATATCCCAGCTCTGTAAAGTCCGCTATCGCCTGTATGTAAAGGCTGTGTAAAATCATTTCACTCGCCGCGTTGGTAAACCGCAGCGTCCCTTGCCTCCCCTTGAGGGGAGGTGCCCCCGGAGGGGGCGGAAGGGTGAAACGTTGGTCAACTGCCCTCCCGGTCTTCCCCCTTTCAGACCGCCGCTTGCAGCGGCGGCCAGCTCCCCCGAGGGGGAGCCGAGGGGCTGGTCCTATGATAAAACCGCCGGCCCGGTGATGGGACCGGACCGGCGGGGGTATTCACTGCGCCGCTTTCTCCTTGTTTTTCAGCTGCTGGCTGATGACCTCCATGAGCTTCGGCACGTTGATGGGCTTGGCCACGTGGTCGTTCATGCCGCTCTCCATGGCCAGCCGCCGGTCCTCGTCGAAGGCGTTGGCGGTCATGGCCACGATGGGGATGCCGGACAGAACGGGGTCGGCCAGGGCCCGGATGGCCCGGGTGGTCTCGTAGCCGTTCATCTTGGGCATCTGTATGTCCATGAGGATCAGGTCATAGTAGCCCGGCTGGGAGTTTTTCACCATCTCCACGGCCACGGTGCCGTCCTCGGCCATCTCCACCACAAAGCCGCTCTCCTCCAGGAGCTCCGCCGCGATCTCCCGGTTGAGCTCGTTGTCCTCCACCAGCAGCAGGCGGCTGCCCTGGAGTCCGTCCACCGGGTCCGGCTGGGCCGGCACCGCCGGCAGCTCCGGGACCGGCAGGTCCGACTTTTCCATGGCGGTGACCAGGGTGTCCCGCAGCTCCGAGATGAAGATGGGCTTGTTGCAGAAGGCGGTGACACCGGCCTTCCTGGCCTCGTCCTCGATGGCGGTCCAGTCGTAGGCCGTGAGGATGATGATGGGGATGTGCTCCCCCACGATGGAGCGTATCTGCCGGGCCACCTCGATGCCGCTGAGGTCCGGCAATGCCCAGTCGATGATGTAGGCGTAAAACTCGTCGCCCATCTCCACGGCCTGCCGGGCCCGGAGCACCGCCTCCTGGCCGTGCATGGTCCACTCGGCCCGCATGCCGATCTGGGTCAGCATCTTGGTGACGCTGTCGCAGGTGGAGAAGCTGTCGTCCACCACCAGGCCCCGCAGGCCGGTCAGCTCCCGGATGGAGGGGCTATCCTGGGCCCCGGACTGGAGCCGGAACTCAAAGTTCAGGATGAACTCCGTGCCCTTGCCCTGCTCGGTCCTGACCTCGATGGTGCCGCCCATGGTGTCCACGATGCTCTTGGTGATGGCCATGCCGAGGCCGGTGCCCTGGATGCCGCTGACGGTAGAGCTGCGCTCCCGCTCGAAGGGCTCGAAGATGTGCTCCACGAACTCCGGGCTCATGCCGATGCCGGTGTCCTTCACCCGGATCTCATAGGCGCCGTAGCCTGTGGGGGCGCCGGGCTTCTGCCGGATCATCATGGACACGGACCCCCCGGCGGGGGTGAACTTGATGGCGTTGGACAGCAGGTTCAAAAGCACCTGGTTCACGTGCAGCTTGTCGCAGTAGATGTCCTCGTCGGTCACGTCCAAGGTGTCCATGAAGAAGTTCAGCTGCTTGGACTGCATCTGGGTCTGGATGATGTTGCGCATATCCCGGAAGATGTCGGAGATGCTGCAGGGCTTCTCCTCGATGTTCAGCCGGCCGCTCTCGATGCGGCTCATGTCCAGGATGTCGTTGATGAGGCTCAGCAGGTGGTTGCTGGAGCTCATGATCTTCTTGAGATATTCCTGTACCCGGGCCCGGTTGTCCAGGTTGGTCTCCGCCAGGGTGGTGAAGCCGATGATGGCGTTCATGGGCGTTCGGATGTCGTGGGACATATTGGAGAGGAACGTGGTCTTGGCCCGCTCGGCGGCCTCGGCCTTTTGCAGCTTCTCCTCCAGCACGGCCCGCTCCACCGCCTGGTCCATGGTGTGCTGGGCGTTTTTGTGGATGACGATATAGTACCCCACGATGGCCAGGGCCATGAGCACGCCGATGACCGCGCACACCTTCTGGATGGCGAAGGTGATGGCGAAGGCCTCCTTCTCCGGCACAGACACGTCGATGGACCAATCGTTGATGTTGGCGGGGCTGTAGTACATGTACTCCCAGCCGTCGGTGTTGTCCGTGCGGAAGATCACGTAGCCGGTATTCAGGGCCATGATATCTTCCACATACTCGTCCCAGCTCTGGCCGCCCTTGGTCACCCGGCCGGGGTCCGCAGCCTGGGAGAATTCGCCGACATTGCCCAGCCCGTCGTGCCAGGTGTCCACCAGGAAATCGCCGGTCTTGGTGTCGATGATATAGACGCTGGCGCTGCCGCCATAGAGCACGTCCACGTTCAGACTGTCCGGCAGCTCGTTGAGCCATGTGATGGCGTACAGCATGGCCACAGTCTCCCCCTTCTGGACGACGGGGACGAAGTGGCGCACGATGGGCTCGCCTCTGTTGACGCTGTACGACCGGTTGGACACGTGTTCGCCCAGGGGCGCCTCCTCCGCGAAGGAGATGGTGTCGATGTCCGACACATCGGTGACGGCGCCGCCGGCGGTGATGATCGTCTCGTCGGGCATGAGCAGCTGGATATCCATGGAATCCAGCAGGGGCTCCACGCTCTTTATGGTATCGGCGATGGAATCCGGGTCCAGACTCCCGGCGGCCAGGATGTCGGCCGTGGCGTTGAGGATATCGCTGTCCCGGTCAAACTTCTCCGTGATGGTCTCCATGACGGAGCGGACGCTCTCTTCCAGCCGTTTCATGGACTGCTCCTTCACGATGGCGCTGATGCGGGCGTAGGCGGCCACGAGCAGGCCCACGATCACCGCGATCATGATCACAGTGGCGTATACGCTTTTTTCCCGGATGAGTCTCTTTTTCATCTTCCTCACCCTCCCGCGCCGGCGATATCAGCCGAGGCTGGCCTGGAACGCGCTGATGGCGTCGACAGTCTCCTTGTAATCGGCCTGGACCTGGGCGAAAAGGCCGTCCGCCGCCGGGGTGCGGCCGTTCCGCAAAGCCTCTGTGAGCTCGTGGCTGGACTGGCCCAGCTTGGTGAAGCTCAGGTTCTGGCACATGCCCTTGATGGTGTGGGACGCCCGGAAGGCCTCGGCGTCGTCGTGGTCCTCCATGGACCGGCACAGCAGGTCATAGCTGCCGTCCGCCGGGAATTTCAGCACGAACTTCTGCACCAGCCGCTCACTGCGCAGCCGGCCCAGCACCTCGTCGTAGTCGGCCCCCATGGCCGCGTAGCACTCCTGTAACGTCATGTCAGTACCTCCTGTTTACCGGGCCGCGGCGTCGCTGTCGATCTCCGACAGCGCGGACAGCATGCCCTTCATTGACTCGTCATAGAACAGATACCGCCCACGGCCCATGCCCTTGGCGGCGTACAGCGCCTGGTCGGCGGCGTGGAACATGGCCTCGTAGGACAGGCCCGTGTCCTCCACCAGCGCCACACCCATGGTCACAGATATCTGGAAGCCCTCAAAGTCGCCGCAGAGGGTGTGGAAGATACGGTCGATGGTCTTCTCGATGTCGGTCTTGTACTCCAGAAACAGCATGAACTCGTCGCCGCCGGCCCGGCAGGAGATATCGGTGCCACGGATGCTGTGGCTCAGCCGCTGTGCCACGGTCTTGAGCACCTCGTCGCCGAACTGGTGGCCCAGCCGGTCGTTGGCGGATTTGAAGAAGTCCAAGTCGAACAGGCCCAGGGCGTAGTGGCTCTCCGGCCGGTCCGCCATCCGCTCCTCGATACGCTCCTTGGCGCTGGCCCGGTTCAAAAGGCCGGTCATGGGGTCGCTGGAGGCCTTGTGCTCCAGCTCCTTGATCTTGGTGCGGTCGTCGTGGACGTCGATGACCTTGCCCAGGGCGCCCTCGTACTTGGGCGGGTCGTCCCCCGACCAGATGGCCCGGGAGATGATCCGGTGCCAGCGGGGCACGCCGTCCACGTTCACCAGAAATTCCATGCTCATCTCCGGCTGGTCCGGGGTGGTGCCCCGCAGCCGGTCGGACAGCTTCATCCACGTCTCCCGGCTCAGGAGTGCCTGGAGCCTCTTGTCGTTCTTGGGGTCCATGATGATCTCGTCCAGGCCCAGCTTTTTCGCGCCGTTGGCGGACAGGGTGATCATGGGCGGGCTCACGGTGTACTCATACTGTATCTCGTCGGTGAGGGAGGCGAAGAAGTTGTACTTCTCCCGCTCGTAGTCCAGCAGCCGCAATGTGCGGTTGCTGATGCTGCTGTGCAAGGACTCGTCGGCCACGGCCTGGATCTGCCGGTGGGTCTCACGGCCCACGGTGCCCCCGGCCAGCTCCGTGCGGATCTTGTCGGCGCTCTCCGCCAGGCACTCCATCAGCAGGGGGTTGAAGATGCCGCACTTGCCGTCCAGGATCATCTGCACGGCCACCTCATGCTCGATGGGGGCCTTGTACACCCGGGGGCTGGTCAGCGCGTCGTACACGTCCGCCAGGGCCACCACCTGGGCGCTGATGGGGATGTCGTCGCCCTTCAGCCCGTCGGGATAGCCCCGGCCGTCAAACCGCTCGTGGTGCCAGCGGCATATCTCATAGGCGGTCTTCACCAGGGGGTCATCCTGGTGCATGGGCAGCTCCTCCAGCATCCTGGCACCCACCATGGCGTGGGTCTTCATGATGGCGAACTCCTCGTCGGTGAGCTTGCCGGGCTTATTGAGGATGTGCTCGTCGATGGCGATCTTGCCGATGTCGTGCAATGCCGAGCCGGTGCTGATGCGGGACACGTCGCTGCCGGTCAGGTGGTACTTGTCGGTCTTCTGCTGCAAAAGCCGCAGCAAAAACTCCGTCAGGGTGCGCACGTGCAGGATATGTAAGCCGCTCTCGCCGTTTCTGAACTCCACGATGTGGCTCAGGATGTCGATCATGAGCCCGCTGCGGCGCTCCTTTTCGTATATCTGCTCCTCCACCATGCTCACGAGGCGCCGCTGCTTGGCATACAGCAGCAGGGTGTTCACCACCCGGCGGCGCACGATCAGCGCGTCGAAGGGGCGCATGATGAAGTCGGTGACGCCCAGGTCATAGGCCCGCTCCACCTGGGTGGAGCCGCTCTCCGCCGAGATCATGATGACCGGGGTGTCCTCGATCCAGTGGTTCTGATTCATGACGGCCAGCACCTCGAAGCCGTCCATCCGGGGCATCACGATGTCCAGGAGCATGAGGTCTATCTCCGTGCCCCGCTTCTGCATGATGGATACGGCCTCCAGGCCGTTCTCCGCCTCGATGATGTCGTAGTCGTCGCCCAGCATATCGTCCAGGATGGAGCGGTTCATCTCCGAATCGTCCACCACCAGTATCTTCTGCCGGTTCGTCTTCTTCTCTTCCACGCCAGAGTTTCTCCTATAATACCGATTTGGGCCGCTATTTACCATTTATTTTATATAATATCGTCCAGCACTCCCCTTGTCAAGCCGCGGGACCGTGCCGCTTCGGAAAAAGCCGCCCGGTCAGACCGGGCGGCTCTTCACTTGGGTTTACAGCTCACTGCGGAGCTCAAACTGACGTTTCTGGTGCTTCTTGCGGCTGTGGGTGTAGTACACGGTCACGGCCAGGGCGCCCAGCATGATGATGAAGTGCAGGATGCAGCACTCACGGAAGCTGGCCAGCGGGGTCTCGTCCTCGTCGATGAGGACCTCCTCGTCCAGCTCCAGTTCGGGCTCGGGCGGGAGCTCCCGGGTATCCTCGGGCACGTCAGGTACGTCGGCCAGAGGCACGTCGTCGGGGTCGATCTCCGTGGGCTCGTCAGGCTGTCCGTCATCGGGCAGATTGTCTACGGTGTCGGGGCTGTCCACCGGGCCTCCGTTGGGCGCCGCAGGCGCGGGCGCGGGCGTAGCGGTAGGCACGGGCGTCGCCACAGGCGCATCGGGCGTCACGGGGCCGGGTACCACGGGCGCGTCAGGTACCACCGGCGTGTCGGGCACCACCGGCGCGTCGGGCACCACCGGCGCGTCAGGCACCACCGGCGTGTCGGGCACCACCGGCGTGTCGGGCACCACCGGCGTGTCGGGCACCACAGGTGCGGGCGTCACGGGCACAGGCGTCGCGGGCGCGGGGGATGCGGTGGGCTGTGTCGTGGGCGCCGCGGTGGGCTGTGCCGTAGGCACCGCGGTGGGCTGCGTCGTAGGCACTGCGGTGGGCTGCGTCGTAGGCACTGCGGTGGGCT
>CANQIH010000008.1 GCA_947624035.1 uncultured Oscillospiraceae bacterium
CCCCACGGCCATCTTCCTGACCACGAAGCTGGCGCCCCAGCTATTGGGCCCCATCGCCATCGCGGCCTACTCGTACATGGCGCTGATCCCCATGATCCAGCCGCCCATCATGAAGCTGATGACCACACCGGCGCAGCGGGTGGTGAAGATGGAGCAGCGGCGCGAGGTATCCAAGACCGAAAAGATCATCTTCCCCATCGTGGTGGCGGCTTTCGTGATCCTGCTTCTGCCGTCCACGGCGCCCCTGATCGGCTGCCTGATGTTCGGCAATCTGCTGCGTGAGTGCGGCGTGACGGACCGTCTCTCTGACACGGCCCAGAACGCGCTGATGAACATCGTGACCATCTTCCTCGCGACCAGCGTGGGCGCGACGATGGTGGCGGAGCGGTTTTTGAGCCTGAATACCATCAAGATCGTGGTGCTGGGCCTGGTGGCGTTCGCCATCTCCACCGCCGGCGGACTGCTGGGCGGCCGGGTGATGTACCGGCTCTCGGGCGGGAAGATAAACCCGCTGATCGGGTCGGCGGGCGTGTCCGCGGTGCCCATGGCGGCCCGGGTGAGCCAGGACGTGGGCCGGCGGTACAACAAGACGAACTTCCTTCTGATGCACGCCATGGGCCCCAACGTGGCCGGCGTCATCGGCTCCGCCATCGCCGCAGGTTTCCTGCTGAGCGTGTTCGGCTGAGCGCCTTGGTCCCTTGATCTTCGCGTTTTAAACCCTTGTAATTCCCGCGGGAATGAAATATACTTTTGTGGGCAAATACCGGCGCGCATCTCCGGCGCGCCGGACAGCCTATAACGACTGCGGCCAACAGTACCGCGTCCAGTGAGGTTCCTTTTCATGCTATATCGATTGGAGACCGCCTGTTGGTGCGATAAAGGCCGCGTCCGGAGCGGCAACGAGGACAATCTGTATTTTGACGGCGGCATCCTGCCCCAGGTGAATGACGGCCTGCCCAAGCCCGTTACGGCCACCGTGTCCCACACCCGGTCCAGCGCCGCCTTTGGCGTGTTCGACGGCATGGGCGGCGAGGCCTTCGGGCAGGTGGCTTCCTATCTCGCGGCCCGGACGTTCAAGGAAGCCTGTGAACAGCAGGACAGCGACGAGGAGCCCCCCAAGGAATTTTTGGCGGCTGCCGTGCAGAACATGAACACGGCCATCTGCCAGGAGGCAGCCGCCCGGTTCGCCACCATGGGCTCCACCTGCGTGATGCTCTATTTCACCGGGCCCTCCGTCTACGTGTGCAACCTGGGCGACAGCCGCGCCTTCCGCCTGCAAAACAGCGTGTTCCTCAAGATCTCGGAGGACCACACAGACGAGAGATTCCTTCGGGAGCACGGCCTGGACCGCAAGCCCCGGCTGACCCAATGCCTGGGCACGCCGGAGGAGGAGATGGTGCTCCAGCCCCGCATCGCCAAGGGCACGCTGGTACCCGGCAGCCAGTTCCTTCTGTGCAGCGACGGTCTCACCGACATGCTCTCCGGCGCGGAGATCTGCGCCCTCATGAAAGAGACGCCCACCGCCCGGGCCTGCGTCACCCAGCTGATGGACGCCGCCCTCTCCCGGGGCGGGCGGGACAACATCACGATCATCTCGATCAGAGTCCACGACATATGACCCGGCCCCGCAGGGGCCTTCCTATAATGATCATGACATCATCAAGGGGGTAGGAACTTGGAGACATCTCAGATCAACACCTGGCCAGGCTGGACCTGTGTCCGGCAGCTGGGCGCCGGCAGCTTCGGCAAGGTATATGAGATCAGCCGAGAGGACAGCGGCAATACATATACCGCCGCACTGAAGGTCATCACCATTCCCCAGGACCAGGCGGAGGTGCGCAGCGCCTACAGCGAGGGGATGGACGAGCAGAGCGCCACGGCCTACTACCAGAGCGTCGTCAAGTCCATCACCGACGAGTGCGCCCTGATGAGCGGCCTCAAGGGCAACACCAACATCGTGTCCTACGAAGACCACATGGTGGTGCCCCACGGGGACAACACCATCGGCTGGGACATCCTGATCCGCATGGAGCTTCTTCAGCCCATCCTGGACTACCAGAAGACCCACTCCTTCACGGAGGAGGACGTGATCCGTCTGGGCACGGATATGTGCACCGCCCTGGAGCTGTGCGAGCGGCGCAGCATCATCCACCGGGACATCAAGCCGGAGAACATCTTCGTCAACGCCGACGGCAACTTCAAGCTGGGCGACTTCGGCATCTCCCGCACCATGGAGCGGACCGTGTCCAACATGTCCAAGAAGGGCACATACTCCTACATGGCCCCCGAGGTGTACAAGGGCATGCCCTACGGCACCACGGCGGACATCTACTCCCTGGGCATGGTGCTGTACCGGTATCTGAACAACAACCGCACCGCCTTCCTGCCCCAGGGCACCATCCGCTATGAGGACCGCATGGACGCGCTGGAGCGGCGCATCAGCGGCACGGCGGTCCCCGAGCCGGTCACCGGCAGCCCGGCGCTGAAGCAGATCGTGCTGAAGGCCCTGGCCTACGAGCCGGAAAAGCGCTTCCAGAGCGCGGAGGCCTTCAAAAAGGCGCTGCTCACCCTCCATATCGAGCCAGAACCGGAGCCGGAGGCGAAACAGCCCGACGGGGGCACCATGGTGGTCCACCACTCCTCCCCTGCCGGACAGCCGGCGGCTCCCGGGATACCCTACCCCCAGCCTTCACCCGTCCAGACGCCCGTACCGCCGGCGCCTGTTCCTCCGGCGCCCGCCCCGAAGGCGTCCAAAAAGAAGCCCATCCTCCTCTGGAGCCTGTGTGGTGTGCTGTTGGTGGCCATCGCGGGCATGGCCTACGTGCTGCTGACCATCCTGGGCGTATTCAACAAGGCCGACCCCATCGAGGCCGCCCGGCGCGAGGCCATCGAGCTGGGCCGTCAGTACCTGGAGCAGGGCCAGTATGAGGAGGCCGTGAACTCCTTCACGGACGCGATCGTGCTGGACGACTCCGACCCGGACGCCTACGCCCAGCGTGCGGACGCCCTGTACCAGTGGGGCATCTCCATGTCCGAGGAATCCGACAACGGCACCGTGTCCCTGCCGGATGAGGCCCGGGACAAGATCTCGGACGCCGCCCGGGACTATGCCACCGTCGACAAGATGGACCCCGACGCGCTCACCAAGGACAGCGTCGGGAACGAGCCGTCCACCGTCTTCGATTTGGCGGGCCAGATCACGGACGACCAGGCGGAGCGGGACCGGTACCGTGACCTCTCCGAAAAGTACGAGAAGCCCGAGCCGACCGCTCCCCCCAAGCAGGCTGAGAAGGAGACGAGCGAGACGATCGCCCCGCAGGCCCCCACCGGCCAGGAGGAGCAGAACACGGGAGAGGACGCGGCTGTCAGACCCACGGAGGTGCCCGTCGAGAACGGTGACGCCCCTGAGAAAACCAGCGAACTCCCCATCGGCAGCGAATCGACGAAAGAGCAGGAGGCCGATATACTTGAGGCTCAACCTATACCCACGCCCACGCCCTTGTTTGAGGCCGTGCCCGAGGATGAGCCCGCCATAGTCGATGACGGGGCGGACGTCTACCTGCTCACAACGAGCGTATGTACGCTTTTGGACGCCGGCGGCAGCGCCATATCCGACGTCACCTCCGACTATTATTATCAGAACGGTCAGAAGGTCCTGGCTGCCAGCTCCGACGGGCAGAACACGTTCTACGAGTACGACAGCAGCGGCAGCCTCACGCTGGAGGTCACCGACTCCGGCGCCGATGGGGACGAGCGGTACGCATGCACCGCCTATGAGTACGACGGCAACGGCCGCCTCTCCTCCACCGTCGCCTGGACCACCGGCGAGGCCGAGTTCACCGTGCCGGAGGACGGGACCCAGACCGAATATTTCTATTACTACGACAGCGGCGACCTCTCCTACTCAGAGAGATACGGCGATGATTACGCCATGTGCCTCTATGACGATCAGGGAAATATTGTCTCCGCCACCTATGTGAGCAGCGCCAGCGAGACATATGAAAACGAATACGACGGCGACGGCAACCTGACTGTGGTCCGTGCATACGAGAACGGCGCTGCGGTGTCTGTCACCACCAACACCTACGTCCCGGCCGGGGAGTATACCGCCCCCGAGCTGCCGGATGTGTATGACCCGCTGAACGCTGATACGGCGCCGGAGGGCGGCGAGGACACAGCCGGGGATGGGCCGGAGGACATACCCGAAGATGAGCCTGAGGACGTGCCCGAGGAAACGCCTGAAAACGAGCCTGAGGACGTCGCGCCTGAGGACGTCGCGCCCGAGGATATCTTTGACGATGTCCCCGCGGACGAGCCGGAAGATGTCCCTGAGGAAATGCCCGAGGATACCTATCCCGAAGAGGAGGTCATCCCCGAAGAGCCGGATGACAGCTCCGAGGGCGAGTATGTAGACAGCCCTGAGGGCGCCTCGATCCCCGCGGAGCAGGACACCTCTCTGGATGACAGCGAGACGTTTTACGAGGGCGGGGCCGCCTATGAGGAGCCCGCCTACGAGGAACCCATGTACGAAGAGCCCGTCTACGAGGAACCGGTCTATGAAGAGCCCATAGACGAGGGACCCACCGCCTATGCCATGTATTGCTACCCCTCCGGCCCCAGCGGCCTCTCCGCCGTGGAGCTGGACCTCTACGGCGACCAGTCCTATGAGATGTGGGTGGGCAGCGACTACGTGAGCGGATACTATGAGCTGCTGACAAACGGCGACGGAGACACGGCCATCTATTGCAGCCCCTACTCCGATTCCTCCGCCGTCCAGTCCCCCCTTGGCGGCAGCGACGTCTGCCTCGTGCAGTCTGACGGCGGCTCCTGGGTGATGGGGGCCAGCCTCTCCGGCGGCGATGACACCGCCTACTACTTCGACCCCGATCAAAACAGCAGCTTCCCCATCTCCTCCCAGCCCGGCAGCTCCGCCGGCCTGAGCGGCTACACAGGCGAGTGGCTCAGCTCCTCCGGCGGTGCCGTATCGGACCTCTACATCAACGGCACAGGCGGCGGCGCCCTCTACTTCGACCTGTACGGCAGCGACATCAGCATTTCCTCCGGGACCGCGGTCATGTGCTCCAGCGATCAGGCGGCCGGTCTCGTGTCCGTGGACGGCGATCTGGTCTATGTCGCGTTCCGCTTCTCCTCCGACGGCGTCACCGTGGGCGTCTACCCCGCCGGATACGGCAATGGCGACACGGTCCTGTTCGACTCGAGAGCATAGCCTTCCCCCCAGCAGTTTTCAGCCCCGCCGGCTCCTGCCGGCGGGGTCTCGTTTTGCGGCCGCCTTCTGCATTTTTGACAAGGACACCGCCTCCAGCAGGCCCGGATTTCGTCCCCCCTACATATTTCCACGGGCCGCCTGCTATGGTATAATGCTTATGACATCGATAAGCATTTCTCATTCATCCAAGGAGGCGGCTATGGCGGCTTTTGAGAGGATACTGTCCGGCGTGCCCATGATGGACGCGGCGCTGGACAACATACGCATGGGCGACAACGTGGTCTGGCAGGTATCGGACCTGGAGGAGTTTCGCATCATGGCCCGGGCCTTCGCCGCCCAGGCCATAAAGGACGGGCGGAACCTCATCTACTTCCGCTTCGCGGAGCACGAGCCCATCCTGGAGCCCATGGAGGGCCTGCGCATCATCGAGGTGGAACTCAGCCACCGGTTCGAGACCTTCACCATCGACATCCACAACCTCATCGAGCGGGAGGGCCGGGACGCCTTTTACGTGTTCGACTGCCTGTCTGAGCTGGAGGAGGCCTGGGCCACGGACCTCATGATGGGCAACTTCTTCCACCTTACCTGTCCCTACCTTTTCATCCTGGACACGGTGGCCTTCTTCCCCGTCATCCGGGGCCGCCACTCCTTTGACGCCATCGCCCAGATACGGGACACCACCCAGCTTTTCCTGGACGTGCTGCCCGGGGAGGACGGGGAGCTGTTCGTCCGGCCGGTGAAGGTCTGGAACCGGTACTCCCAGACCATGTTCTCCCCCCATGTGTTCCACCCGGACACCGGGGAATTCCGGCTTCTCAGCGAGGGCGTGGAGATCAGCCGGTTCTACCGGCAGATGAATGCCTCCGCCCAGGAGACCCAGGACCAGAACATGGACAGCTGGGAGCGGTTTTTCCAGCTGACCAAGCTCAAGCACGCCAGCGGCATGGACGTGAAGGACGAGTGCGGGCGCATATGCGACATCATGCTCACCCGGGACGATAGGCTGCGGGACCTCATAAAAGCCCACTTCCGGCCCCAGGACTACTTTGAGATCCACAGCCGCATGGTGGGCACGGGCCTCATCGGCGGCAAGGCCTGCGGCATGCTCCTGGCCCGGAAGCTCATCGAGGACCTGCGGCCGGACATCTTCCAGCGCATCGAGCCCCACGACAGCTTTTATGTGGGCTCGGACGTGTTCTACGCCTACATCGTGGACAACGGCTTCTGGGACCTGAAGATACGCCAGAAGACCGACGAGGGCTATTTCGCCCTGGCGGACGAGTTCGCCCAGAAGATCATGGAGGGCCGCTTCTCCCCCGGCATCGAGGCGGCCTTCCGCAAGCTGTTGGAATACTACGGCAACGACCCCATCATCGTCCGGTCCAGCTCCATATTGGAGGACGGCTTCGGCAACGCCTTCGCGGGGAAATACGAGTCCGTGTTCTGCGGCGGGGGCGGCTCCCCGGAGGAGCGGCTGGAGACCTTTGAACAGGCCGTGCGGACCGTGTACGCCAGCACGGTGAGCATGTCCGCCCTGGACTACCGCAAGCGCCGGGGCCTGGAGAAGCTGGACGAGCAGATGGGCCTTCTGGTCCAGCGGGTGTCCGGCTCAAGGTACGACGGCTTTTTCATGCCATGCGCCGCCGGGGTGGGCTACTCCATCAGCCCCTACCGCATGGGCGTGGAGCACCCGGAGGAGGGCATGCTCCGGCTGGTGACGGGCCTCGGCACCGCGGCTGTGGATAGGCGCACCGGCTCCTACCCCCGGATGGTGAGCCTGGACGCGCCCCAGAAGATCCTGCACACCTC
Source organism: uncultured Oscillospiraceae bacterium (assembly GCA_947624035.1). Taxonomy (GTDB): domain Bacteria; phylum Bacillota; class Clostridia; order Oscillospirales; family Oscillospiraceae; genus CAJOIG01. The sequence continues at coordinate 7,037 of CANQIH010000008.1, forward strand.
CTCCGCCGACCGCCACCAGTTCTCCCAGCGGCTCATCGACGCCGTCACCGACGGCCCGGACCCCCTGCAGAGCCTCCAGGCCGAGCAGGTGCGCCGGGCGCTGCCCCCCTTCCAGGCCAATCTGCTGTTCTCCCACGACTTCGACGCCGAGCGGGCCTACCGGGAGCGGGGCCAGCGGAAGGACGTGTTCTATGTCTCCTGCGACGGCCTAGTGCGGAACGACGGCCTCATGGAGGACATGCGCGCCATCCTGCGGCTTTTACAGGACACCTACGACTACCCCGTGGACATCGAGTTCACCGTGAACACCGCCCCGGACGGGTCATACGTCATCGACCTATTGCAGTGCCGCCCCCTCCAGCGCACCAGCGAGGGCGAGGCGGTCACCGTCCCGGCGGTGACGGACCGGTCCAAGGTCCTGGTGGAGACCGAGGGCGTGTCCATGGGCTTCTCCCGGAAATTCCCCGTGGACGTGATCGTGTATGTGGACGCCATCGCCTACTATCAGATGCCCTACCGGGACAAGTACAAGGTCAAAAACGCCTTGTCCGCGGTGAACTGGGCCTTCCGGGACCAACATAAGCACCTGGCGCTCATCACGCCGGGGCGCATATGCACCTCCTCCCCGGAGCTGGGGGTGCCCTCGGCCTTCGCGGACATCAGCCAGTTCGACGCCATCTTCGAGGTGTCCGAGCGCAAGGCCGGCTACATGCCCGAGCTGAGCTATGGCAGCCATATCTTCCAGGACCTGGTGGAGGCGGGCATCCTCTACACCGCCGTGTTCGAGGGAAGCTCCACCCGCGCCTTTGCCCCGGAAAAGCTCCAGGCCATGCCAAACGCCCTGGGCAAATACTTCGACCAGGCCGGAGAGCTGGAGAATGTGCTCTATGTGTGCGAGACCTCCGGCCAGGGCGTGAGCCTCTACTACGACATGGTGTCGGAGCACTTGCTCATCCAGGAGGAATGACTTCAACAAAAGAAAGGGCCGGCCGCGTGATATGCGGCCGGTCCTGTTGCTGTTATTCGGTTCAGTACCAGTCATGCTTCTCGCCCCGGTCCAGGGCGTTGATGCGGGCCATCTCGTCCGGCGTGAGCTCAAAGCCGAACAGGTCCAGGTTCTCCCGGATGTGGTCCGGGTTGCTGGAGCCGGGGATGACCACCACGCCCTTCTGCAGATCCCACCGCAGGATGACCTGGGCAGAGGACACGCCGTGGGCCGCGGCGATGGCGGAGATCGTCCCGTTTCCAAGAAGGTCCGCCGTGTAGCCGCGCCCGCCGAAGGGATACCAGCCCTGGACCACGATGCCCAGGCCCTGGATGTAGGGGATGACGTCATTCTCCTGGTAGTAGGGGTGTATCTCGTTTTGCACCAGGGCGGGGGTGATGTCCACCTGGGGCAGAAACTCCTCCAGCTCCTTCACATACCAGTTGGAGAGGCCCAGGGACCGTATCTTCCCCTCCGCCACAGCCTTTTCCATGGCCTTGTAGGCCTTCACGTCGTTGGTCCCGGGGTGGTGGAGCAGCATCATGTCGATATAGCCTATGTCCAGCTTGTCCAGTGCGTCCTGGATGGCCTTCTCCGGGTCCGCGTATTGTGCGCCGGGGTAGATCTTCGTGATGACGAATATCTCCTCCCTTGGCACGTCCGAGTCCCGGATGGCCCGGCCCACGGCGGCCTCATTGCCGTACATATAGGCGGTGTCGATGAGCCGCCCGCCCGCCTCCAACAGGACGGTGACGGAGTTATAACACTCCTGGTCGGTGAGGCTGTAGGTCCCCAGGCCCATGATGGGCATCTCATAGCCGGAGTTGAGCATAACGGTCCTCCTGTCAAAGTTGAAAACACCGGTCTGGGCGGCGGGAGCCGGCGTGGGGTTGGGCGAGGGCTTGGGAGAGGCGCCCGGCGTATAGCCGGGCTTTGCCGCGCTGCGTATCCGGTCGATGACCACGCCGGTCCTGTCCAGGTAGTACCACATGCTGCCGCTCCCCCGGGCCCAGCCGCCCTTCAGCATGTGGCCGTCCTTCACAGAAAAGTACCGCTGGGTACCCCTGTTGTCCGTGGTCACAAGGCCCGTCAGCCGGACGCCGGTCTTCACGGAGAAGTAGTTTTTCGTGCCGTCATTCCTGGTGGTCACAAGACCCCTGAGCTGGTGCCCATCCTTCACAGAGAAATAGCAGAGCTGCCCCTTTCCGATATTCACAAGGCCGGTGAGCATGGCGCCGTCCTTCACGGAGAAGTAGTAGCTCTTTCCCCCGATGGCCCTGAGGCCCTTCTGCTTTACGCCGTTTTCGTAATAATAGGTCCTGCCGCCCTCCTTGGCCCAGCCGGTCTTTTGTGCGGGCGCCGGGGTGGCCGTGGGCGCCCGCGTGGGGGTGGGCGCAGGCGTTGGCTTTGCTGTCGGGGTGGGTGTAGGAGACGGCGTGGCGGCGGGCTTTGCCGCCGTTATGCCGTTATCCTCCAGCCAGGCGGCGATGGCCGCCCGGTCCGTCCCGGCGGCGAAGCGGGTGCCGTCCAGCCAGTCTGCGCCTGGCGCCAAGGGGTGCAGATCGTCGTCGCTGGAGCCGATGGGGCTGGAACCGGACGTGCAGAAGGGCAGGATAGTCTTGCCGGAAAAATCGTAGCTCTCCAGGAAGGTGCTGATGATCCGGGGCGCCTGGCCGTGCCAGATGGGATAGCCAAGCAGCACGGTGTCATACCGCCCCATATCCTCCACCCCGCCGGAGATGGCGGGCCGGGCGGAAGGGTCGGCCTGCTCCCGGTCAGCCCGGCCGCCGGTGTAGTAGGCCAGGTCCGCGTCGGTGTAGGGTTCGGCCGGTACGATCTCATAGGTGTCCGCGCCCAGGATGTCCGCGGCTGCCGCCGCGATGGCCTTCGTATTCCCGGTGCAGGAGAAATAGACCACGAGGGTTGCGCCGCCGGCCTCCGCCGCCGAGGCGCATACGGCACCGCCAAGGACCAGGCCAAGCATCAGCGCCAGAAGGCACAGAACGGATACGATGCGTTTCACGCTGCCGCCTCCCGGTCTCAGCCCTTCAGCTTGGCGGCGAAGTCCGCCATGGCCTCGGATATTTTGATCTGCTGGGGGCAGACCTTCTCGCAGCTCCGGCAGCCGATACAGGCAGTGGGGTGTTTGTCCTCCGGCACGGCCATCAGCGCCATGGGCGCGATGAAACCGCCGCCGGTGAAGCGGTGCTCGTTGTAGAGCTCCAGCAGCATGGGGATGTCCAGCCCCCTGGGGCAGTGGCTGACGCAGTAGTGGCAGGCGGTGCAGGGCAGGCGCCCGCCCAGAAGCCCGTCCGCCACATCCAGGATGGCCGCCATCTCTTGTTCATTTAGGGGCGCGTCGGTCTCAAAGGTGCGTATGTTCGCCGCCATCTGCTCCGCGCTGGACATGCCGGACAGAATCATGGTCACCCCGGGCACGCTCTGCAAAAACCGGAAGGCCCAGGCCGGAACGTCCTCATTGGGCCGCAGGGCGTGAAGCTTTTCCGCCGCGTCCTCAGGGAGCTTTGCCAGCCGCCCGCCCCGCAGGGGCTCCATCACCCACACGGGGATGTGCCATTTATTCAGCAGCTCCACCTTGGCCTTGGCGTCCTGGAAGGTCCAGTCCAGGTAGTTCAGCTGGATCTGGCAGAACTCCATGTGCTGGCCCCATGCCTCCAGAAACCGCTCCATCACGGGCACGGCCCCGTGGGCGGAAAAGCCCAGGTGCCGGATGCGCCCGGCCTTCTTCTGCTCCACCAGGTGGGGCACCACGCCGAATTTGGGGTCCAGATAGGCGTCGATGTTCATCTCGCACACGTTGTGGCAGAGGTAGAAGTCGAAATGGTCCACGCCGCACTTTTTCAGCTGCTCCTCGAATATCTCCGGCGCCTTGGGCATGTTGGCCAGGTCGTAGCCGGGGAACTTGGTAGCCAGGTTGAAGCTCTCCCGGGGGTACTTGGCGAGGGCGCGGCCCAGCACGGTCTCGGAATGGCCGTCGTGGTAGCCCCAGGCGGTGTCGTAGTAGTTGACGCCGTGGGCCATGGCGTAGTCCACCATGGCCTCCGCGGCGGGCTCGTCGATGCGGCTGTCGTCGCCGTCGATCACCGGCAGGCGCATGGCGCCCATGCCCAGGGCCGACAGCTTCATGTCCTGAAAGTCTCTGTAGATCATAGTGTTGGCATATCCTTTCTCACAGACTTGTTTTTTCGATGCTTCTCACCAGGAAATCCAGGCAGTCCACCCGGCTCTGGCTCTCGTGCAGCTGGTCCATCAGCTCACAGCGGTGGCGGCGCAGCACCCGCACCGCGTCATTTACCTGTCCGCTGTCATATAGCCGCCGGACCGTCCCGATCATCTCGGCGTCGCACCCGGCGTCCTCCAGGCTCTGCGTCAGCTCGTCCATGGTCCTCCCCCCTGTCACGATGATTATACAGGCTTGCGCATCCTGGCGCTAATTGTTATAATCTATATCGTGATATGAATTTTGTGAATATCGGGAGGCATGACCATGGAGCTTCGGACGATGCGCTACTTCCTGGCGGTGGCCCGGGAGGAGAACATGACCCGGGCGGCGGAGGTGCTGCACGTGACCCAGCCCACCCTGTCCAAGCAGATACAGGCCCTGGAGGACGAGCTGGGGAAAAAGCTGTTCGTCCGCCACAGCTTCAGCATCCAGCTCACCGAGGAGGGGATGCTCCTGCGCAAGCGGGCGGAGGACCTGGTGAACATGGCCGACAAGATAACCCGGGAATTTCTGGCCCTGGACGACGTAGTGGGCGGAGACGTGTACTTCGGCCTCGCGGAGTCATACCAGATACGGCACCTGGCCGAGGCCATCAAGGGCTTCAAACAGCTGTATCCCGGCTTTCACTACCACATCACCAGCGGCGACACGGAGCAGGTCACGGAAAAGCTGGACCGGGGCGTGATAGATTTCGCCGTGCTGGTGGAAAAGCCCAACGCGGCGAAGTATAAATATCTGACCCTCCCGGAGGCGGACATATGGGGCGTCGTCATGCCGGAGGACTGCCCCCTGGCGGCACACGAGTCCATCGTGGTGGACGACCTTGTGGGAAAGCCCCTTTTCTGCTCCGAGCAGAGCTGGCGGGAGGACATCCCCCTCTGGTGCGGCGGCCGGATGGACGAGCTGCGGCTGGAGGGCTCCTTCCGCCTGGCCTACAACGGCTCCCTGTTCGTCATGGCCGGGCTGGGATATCTTCTGACCTTCGACCACCTGATCCACACCGGGCCGGGCACCGGTCTCGTCTTCCGGCCCCTGTCGCCGCCCCTGGAGACAAGGCTGTACCTCATCTGGAAGAAGTACCAGGTCTTCACGCCCATCGCAGAGCGCCTGCTGGAGACGCTGCGAGGGCGCTTTGAAAACTGAAACAGGAACGCCGCTCACATGCCGTGAGCGGCGGTCTCATCAGGCTGTCAAAGAAGTATCTTTGACAGCCTGGAAGCCGAGTATTTCCTGCCGTCAAAGCCGTCACGAAATACTTCCGCTGCGCGGCGCAAATGCGGGCATTTGCCGGCTTTTGATCTCATTTGAGACGGGGCTCCGCCCCCCTCAAGCTCCCCCCGCATCATCCAAACATCTACGTGTTTTTTGGCAAGCTCAACCGCCGCTCACCAAGCCGTGAGCGGCGTTTTCATATCATCACATATGCGTCAGGCCCAGGCGCGCCTCCATGGGCTCCAGCAGCGACACCGGCACCGCCAGGCCGCTGTAGCCCGTCATCAGGTCCAGGCCCTTCTTGTACTTGCCGTGGAAGTCGCTGCCGCCGGACCGCAGGCACCCGTACTCACGGGCGATGGCCTCGGTCCGGGCGCGCCAGTCGTCGTCGAACTCGCAGTAGAGGGTCTCCAGCCCGTCCGCGCCCATGTCCAGCACCTGGCAGCACAGGCTCACGCTGTGGTCCCGATCGGAGCGGTCGATTTGGTTGGTGTGGGCCACAAAGGCCAGACCGCCCGCCCGGTGGATGGTGTCGATGCACTCCTCCGGCGCCGGCATCTTCCGCGCCACATAGCCTATGCGGCCCCGGACCAGGTACTTCTCAACCACTTCCTTCACCTCGCCGTAGCCCCGCTCCATGAGTATCGCGCCGATGTTGGCCTTGGTGACGACCCGGCCCCGAAACCGGTCCAGGTCCTCCGGGCGGATGTCGAAGCCGTTGTCCGCCAGCTTTTGCACCATGTCGTAGTTGCGCTGGTCCCGGGTGGCCCCCATGGCCCGGATGCGGCTCTGGAAGTCCGGGTCCCGCCAGCGGACGAAAAGGCCCACGATATGTATATCCCGGCCCTCCAGCCTGGTGCTCAGCTCCACGCCGGGGATCAGCCGCAGGCCCACGCGCCCGGCCTGGTCCTCGGCCTCCGGCAGGCCGTCCACGGTGTCGTGGTCGGTGACGGCCAGGGCCGCGAGGCCCTTTTCCCTGGCATAGCGCACCAGCTCCGAGGGCGTGTACGACCCGTCGGAGGCGGTAGTGTGGGCGTGCAGGTCACATAGCTGCATAGAAGATCGTTCTTTCATGTCACTCCACATGGATGAATTCCGCTTTCATAAATCCTGTTGAGACCGAACCGTTGATATTGATCTCGATCATATACCAATCCTCGACTATGCCGATGATCGTCACCCTACGGCCGCGGTCGTACTCATTCAGGATCATATAGTCTGTGCTCGGGCCGTCGCGGAATCTGACGTCGTCACCCGCCACAGTTCCTTCCATCTTCGTCTCTGTCACCGTAAAGCTGCCTGTGTATTCATAGGCGTCGTTATCCTTCGGAAACATGTCCCATATCTCCTGCGTGACCATCAGGGAGCCTCCCTGGCGCTTGAGCCGGACCTCCGATACGTCATCGTCGCCATATCCCCAATAGTTCTTGTTCTCGATCGTGCAGCAGATATTGCCCTGATCGTCCTCCGTATAGCTTCCCGTGACAGTGCCAAACGCCTCCAGAAGATTGGACGTCGCTATAAACTTATGGGAGCCTTCGTTGAACAGGATCTGATTATACGCTTCCATTGGCTCGCTCACATACACGTCCCAGACGCCGCCGACACCCTTCTCCGACAGTTGCTTGACGGCAGATACATCCAGTAAGTCTGTGTTGAGATACTCCGCCTGCCTGCCGAACGCCTTTCCGGTCTCCAGGTCGAACAGGAGATCCCACGATTCATATACCGCATAGCAATCATAGAGATATGCCTTCGCACAGAGGTGTCCGCCGGCATTGAAAAATGGGGTGCTTTGCTCGACATGCTCATCATCCAGCGTCTTGGCCATGGCCTGATTTCTTTGGCTGTCTTTATCAGGGTAATGGCTGTTGTAGAAGGCATTCACATAGCTTGTCAGCACGCCTGTCAAGGACGTCCTATAATCCAAATAGGACACGCCCGCTTCCTGCAACACGGCGTCCGTTGAGAGGATGGTGCCTCTGGATATGGATATGCTGTAGACCACATTTGAACCGGCCGCATCCTCCGGTCCCCACTCTGCATAAGCCTCGATGGTGAGAATGTCGCCGTTTACATACCAATCGTATGTCAAGCCCAGAACGCCGGTGATATAGTTATCCTTCCCCACTGTCCCATACTGCATAACGATGCCGTTGTACATCTCATCCCAAAGCTTTTCATTCACCATCTTCAGGGGCACGCCGTTTCGGATGACCTCCGGCACATGATACTCGGTGGGCTCGTCATACTCGCTGCCGTAGTCAGAATGGAGTATGCCCGAATACGTATACGCGTCCCGCACCTCCACCTTAGCGTTGACCACGACGGGGGCCTCCTCGGGGGAGACGGCCGTATCCTCGGGCTCCTGGGCGCCGGCGCCTGCGGACATCTCCTCCTCGGGGGGACCGGCTACATCTCCGGGCTCCCGGGTGCCGGCGCCTATGGACATCTCCTCCTCGGGTATCTCAAAGGGCTCCTGGGTATCCAGGTCGAACAGGAACAGGAACGGCAGATCCGCCGTCACCGGCGCGCCGAAAGCGACCATGGAGAGGTGGCCCGACGAATTGAAAAACGGGACGTCGTTGTCCACAGATCCGATGAGCTCAAAGGCGGAGTCCTCGTCCATGCCGTCGCAATACTGAGCCAGATACGAGGAATAATTCTTATGCAGCGTCTCCTCCGCCATGGCGTAGAACTTCTCGCGGATGACGCCTGCCTGGGCCAGCACCTCGTCGTCCGATACGAACTGCCCCGTGGAGATCGATATATTTCGGACGCTGTAGCTGAGCGTTCCCCACTCATAGCGGCTGATGGTGACCACAGACAGTATGTCGCCCGTGACGCTCCACTCATAGGTGACGAGATCCATCAGCGAGATATACTTCTGTCCGCGCTTATCTCTCACCAGGCCGGCACTGGCTTCATCGCCACCCCAGAATTCGGCGTTGACCTCGCCGGTGTCCACGCCCTCGATCTCGATCCGCGGGAAGTGATACTCGATATGCGTATCTCCGCTCCCGAGGTCAGCTCTGCCCTCATAGAAGAACGCGTCGCTGACCGACACCGCGTGGCCCTCCGGCCGCAGCTCACCATTCTGCTGCACGGCCTCGCCCGCCTTTACGGTCACATCCGCGGAGAACGTCTCATACCCCTCCGCCGAGACCTCCACATGATACGCGCCCGCGGGCAGAACGAACCGGAAGGTCCCCGACGTCAGCTCTTCCTCCGCCGCCGCGTCGCTGCCCTCTTCATCCTTCACGTGAACGGCAGCGGCGGGAACTTCGCCGTCCTGACCGCTGTCGCTGCAAAAGACAGCGCCCAGCAGGATACCGTCCTCCGCCGTGTAAACACCGCCGTCCTCCTTATAGGACGACGCCATCGCGACAGCGGCCCCCGCGTCCAGGACCGGCGCCGCGGCGCCGGCGGGCTCCCGGGAGCCGTCCTCCACGCCCAAGCCGGGGACCGCCAGCTGCTCCGCCTCCCGCACGCTCATGAACGGCGTGTGGGCCGCCTTCAGGATCGCGGCCACCTGTCCCGCGTCAAGGCCGGGCTCGGCGCCCCAGATCAGCGCGGCTGTGCCCGTCACGGCCGGCGCGGCCACAGAGGTCCCCGACAGGAGCCCCGTACCGCCGCCCGGCAGGTCGCTCAGCACATCCACGCCGGGCGCGTAGACGTCCACCCGCTCACCGGTGTTGCTGAAGGCCGCGGCGGTATAGAAATACCCTTGACCCTCCGCCGCGCCGGCCATGATGATACGGTCCCTGACCGCCTCATCCTCAATGGCGCCCAGCACGTCGAACGCCGCGTCACAGCCATTTTCATTTCCCGCCGCTTTCACGATGAGAAAATCATGTCCGCCATCCAGGCAGGCCTGCAGGAAGTCCTCCATCGCCGCGCTGTAGACGGACAACACCTTCAGGTCCTTTTTGCTCCCCTGGCTCGCCCCGCTCGTCACATCCCCATATCCCACGGATATGTTGATGACCCGGACGCCCTCGTTGAGCATCAGCGAGATGGCGCATTTCAGCTGGAAGACGCTCTTCCACGAGGACGGCTCTCCGCCGTCCGGCATATCCCCGTCCATGGCATATCCGTACAGCCGGGCGTTTTGGCTGACGCCCGTTATCCCGGTCCCGTCGCCCGCCTTCGCGCCGATCACTCCCGCCACATGGGTCCCGTGGAACGTGCGGACGTCCTTGCTGTCCGCCTCATACCTCCCGGCCACATCGTCCGGGTCGTTCCAGACCGTGACGAACGCGTCCTTCAGGTCCGGGCCGTCCGTGTCGAACATCGTATCGATGACGCCGGTCTTCACCTCGGCAAATTTCATGCCGCTCTCCCATACCTCCGGCATACCGATGGCCTCTGCCCACCAGTTGTTTCCGGCGGACAGGCCCTTCGTCCACTCCGAGCCGGAGCCATTCTCCGGGTCGGCCCCGTCGGTCCATGGGTCCTTTTCATAATCCGCTGCGGCGGCGGTGAGCTCCGCCACATAGTGGGGCACAGCCGTGTCCACCAGGCTGCTCTCTTCCAGCTCTCCGGCAGCGGACATCAGCTGGGCGTAGTCCTTGCCCTTCGGGAAATCGATCTGATAGTCGTTGGAGAACGATATGTAGCCCACGATCTTGCCGCCATAGCCCCTGACCAGCGACCTGACCTCCCGGTAGGACACGCCGGGCGCAGCCGTCAGCAGCAGCTGCGAATCAACATAGGGCGCCTCCTCATCCAGGATCACATCGGCGTCGGAAAACGGCTGGAAGGACGCCTCAAAGCCGTCATGGGCATCCAGAAAGCCCGGCAGGACGAAATACGAGAACGCGGCGCCGGCGCCGGCGAGCAGGACGGCCGCCAGCAGCACCCAGGGCCACCCCTTCCGCTTCTTGGACTTCTGCGGCTGCGGTGCGGGCGGCACCTGCGGCTGCGGCACGGGCGGCACCTGCGGCTGCGGTGCGGGCTGCTCCGCCGGTGACGGAGCGGCGGCCGGTGCCTGGACCTGCGGCGGTACCACCGGACTTCCGCAATACTTGCAGAAATTCGATCCGTCCGGTATCTCTTTTCCACACTTCGTGCAATACATATCATCAGCTCCTATCAAAGGTCAGCTCTTATAATGGTCATTATAGGCACGGCCCTTCCGGCCGGTATTTGCCGGGGCTTCGCTGCTCTATGCCCGGACGGCGCTTCAGCTGACTGTCTGCAGCTCTCTGCGCACGTACGGCAGCGCCACATTCGGCCACTGCCCCACAGAACACTGACCGCAGTCATTGGAACCGGCCGCCACCAGGGCGCCGTCCGAACGGAGCCCGATGGTGTGGGAGGTCCCCGCCGCGACCGCGACGATGCCGGTCCAGTCAGTGATCCGGCACTGCCCGTCCTCGTCCCGTCCGGCGGCGACGGCCGTGCCGTCCGCCCGCACGCCCACGACATGGTCGTCCCCGGCGGCGATGGAGACGATGTCTCTCCAGCCCGACACGTTGCACTCCCCATAGTAGTTGTCGCCGGTCGCGACGACCGTGCCGTCCGTGCGCAGGCCCACCGTGAAGCTGTACCCGGCCGCCACGGCTACGATATCGGTCCAGGTGTACACGTCACACTCACCGGCGCTGTTGCTGCCGGCCGCCACCACCGTGCCATCCGCCCGCAGGCCCACTGTATGAAACGTCCCGGCGGCGATGGAAACGATGTCCGACCAGTCATAGACGTCGCATTGCCCATAGTTGTTCTTGCCGGCCGCCACGGCCCGTCCGTCCGACGTCACGCCCACCGTGTGCATCCGTCCGGCGTCTATCGCGACGATATGGGACCAATCGAAGACATCGCACTGCCCTTCGCTGTTCTCGCCCACCGCGGTCACGGTCCCGTCGTCCCGCAGGCCCACAGAGAACTGCTCGCCGGCGGCGACAGCCGTGATACCGCTCCATCCGTTGACGCCGCAGCACCCCATCCTGTCTGTTCCCCCCGCCATGGCCTCGCCGTCCCGGCGGGCGCACAGGGTGAACTTATAGCCGGCATCAACGGTCCTGACCGACATCAGCCGGCGCAGGGCCTCATAATAGCGCTCGCCGGCCCGGCGGAAGCTCCCCAGGTCCGCAAATGCGTCCGCGGCGGACGCATAGTCCCCCGCCGTGAGGAGCTCTTCCGCCTGCTTGTATTTGTTGTATGGCACGCCGAACTTCCAGACGCCAAGGGCCGCCGCGGCCGCCAGCAGTACGAGCACCGCCGCCAGGACGGCTATTTTGCCGCCGCTCTTTTTCTTTGGCGCCGGAGCAGCCGGCTGCGCCGGGGCGGCAGCAGCGCCGCTCCCCACCGGCTTTCCGCAGTTGGGGCAAAACGCAGCGCCGTTCGGGACTTCCGCCCCACAGTATTTGCAGTACATATCGTCACCCTCCTGAGACAGATGCCGCTGTGCGCGGCAGGATCAGACGGTCTTTATCCCAACCGCCGGGGCCTCCGGCTGCTGCGGCCGCTCTGCGCCTCCGCCAGCTGTCCCGACCACGCCGGCCGGTGTGCCGCAGGCTATGCAGAACTTCGCCCCTTCCGTCAGCTTGGCCCCGCAGTTCATGCAGAACATCTGCCGTTCCGGTGCCGCCTGGGGCCTTCTCTCGATCTTCTGACCGCAGTTGCTGCAAAACAGGGCGTCGCTGGCCAGGATGGCGCCGCAGCGGGGGCATTTCTCCGCATTCTCGATCTGCCTGATCCGCTCTTTGGCCGCCTGTATCTCCTCATACACGCCGGCGATCCCGCGGATCGCCTCGCGGTTCTGCGACGCCTCGTCATCCCTCTGCTGTTCAAAGCAGGTCCGGCCCAGCGCCAAAAACAGCTCGTCCAGCTTCTTCTCCAGCACGGAGATCTGACCGTTCAGCTTCTCCGCCTCAGAAGGCTCCGCCGCCGGCTGGACGACGCTCTGACCGGGATCTTCGGCCTTGCGGCCGCGCGCTCCAAATATAGCCATGGTCGTATCTCCTATCTATATTTTGTACCGTTGAAAACACTGTGTACCGGCCGTCAGAGCTCAGTGGGCTGCGCGGCGTTCAGTTCGTCCAGCCTGCCCGTCAGCCATAGAGCCAGGTGCTCATCCACAAATGCACCGTCTCCATCGTGCCCAGGACCAGGCCCGTGCTGGCGTATCCGCCGTCGCTCCCCCATATCTCGATGTTGATGGTCCAGGAATTGGTGCCCTCCCAGTAGTTTGGGCCGCCGGACACCTTGTAATCCGTGACCGATACGCCGCTGGGCGCTCCCATTTCATCCAACAGTGTGGCCAGTTCGTGCTCGGTAAACTCATAGTTGTAGACCAGGTCGAAGGATGTGAATTCCATCTCCGCGAACTGGGCGCTTTCGCACCCGATAGGTATATTCTCCTGCCGCCCCTGATAGACGATGCCCTCCTCCGTGTACTCGTATGAGTAGAACATCTTCCGGTAATTGGGCTGGTCATGGTCCTGATCATAATATCCGTTCAGCAGGCTGCCGCGGATGATCCGCTCCCTGGTGCCGTCCTGGTCCACGTCATAGAGCGCGTACTCCGGGTCCTCCAGACAGGTCACCTCCCAGAAATACCCGCCGTCCTGCAAAAACTGCTCGTACGCCTCCTCCTCAGAGGCCTCGCCCACATCCTGCATGTCCGCGACCGACACCTCTTCACTGATCCTTTCCGTCCAGAAATCCTCTGTCTGGGACTCGTCCACAGAGAAATACGAATAGTCGCTGACGTCTACGAAAAACACCCTCACATTTTCCAATATAGCACAGGGATGTACCTTCACAAAGCCGCTCTCGTATGCCAGCGCGTCAAACCCCTGGGTATTCGGCGGGTCGAACGCATAGATCCGGCCCAGGACCGTCCCGTCCGCGGACATACCCAGAAAATCGGGCCCGTCGTATTCGCAGCAGAGATAGATATTCCCGTCTTCCGCCAGAATGGCGTCGGCGATCTCCCCCACGTGTTCGCTGCGCCAAAGGACCTCGCCGTCGGTCATGGACAGCGCCACGACAACGTCCCCCTCCACGTAGTAGAACACGCCGTCCCCTACCCCGATCCGAAAGACGACGTCATGGGGGTTCCGGCCGCATTCCTCCGATCTGGTGCTCCAGTACTCGTTGCCCTCGCTGTCCTTGCCTGTGATCACCGCATACTCGAAATAGCCGGTGTGATCGCCCATGTCGTGTTCCGAGTACTCCCGCGTGAAGGTGACGGCGGTGGCCTGGCGCTCCATGGAAACAGCGCATTGGGTCACCTCGTCCTCCTGGACCGCGGCCATCTCCTCCGCCGGCGCGTATCCATCGGCCCGGACTGACACGGTATAGTCCCCCGGCAGCAGAAGCTCCGTAAAGGTCCCGTCGGGCGCCAGCTCCGGCTCGACGGACGCCCCATCGCTGCCCTGGATGCTGATAACAGCACCGCTGATCCGCTCGTCCCCGCCTTCTTCGCCCGCCTGTTCATAGGCATAGCCCGTCAGCGTACCGGTCAGTTCGCGCGCTCTCTCAGGCTCCTCTTCGGCGGTCTCAACAGGCGATCCGGCGGTCTCAGCAGGCGAGCTGTCATCCTCAGAAGCGCTCGGGCTGAACGCGGCGGCGTCATTGCGCAGATGGAGCCACCATCCCCCGGCCATGCCAGCGCCCAGAGACAGCATGAGCAGCAAAACGATGAGCACGATGCGCCCGGCGCGGCCCTTTCCGCTCTTCTGCTCCGCCAGCGGCGTACCGCACACCGTGCAGAAACCGGCCTGATCCGGATTCTCCGCTCCGCATTTTTTACAGATCTTCATATGCCCACGCTCCTATCTGGCAGTCGAAATGATATCGTTCTCAGGGCGGCCTTCCTCCAGGGGACGGAAGAGCCGCGCCGCGCTCAGTCGTCCATGTCCAAAAACACGGTATATGTGCGCTCATTGTCCGCGAAGCCCGGCTCCGCCGTCAGGGCGGCATAGAACACCCGCACCCCGTATGCGTACGGCTCACCGATCATGATGACGCCCTCCTCACCGGGCGAGAGGGTATCTATCTCTTTTCCGGCAGACAGGTTCTTCTTCGGAAAGAGCCTGATATTGACGCTGTCGTGATGCCGTTCGCCAGTCGGGTCGTTGAACAGATACTCAATGTACAGCTTTGAAATGTCTATGGGCGTATCGCCGCGGTTCTCGATCCGGCCCACCAGATAGTGGACCAGCGCGCCGTCCCCGGACGGATGGAAACGGAGATTATTCGTGAGGAAATATTCATCCCCGATGGGCTTCTCCAGAAGGATCACCTGGGCGTCCCCCACCGCAAAGGGCTCGTCCCAATCGCAGCTTATGACCTTGGTGCCGGCCGCTCTGATCACCTGGCGGAAGTTCTCGCCGTTGTACGCCGAGAAGTCATAGACTATGAGCCCGACAGCCGCCAGGATTACGCACAGAACAGCGCAGAGGCTCCCTATGACGATCCTGCGCCTGCGCTTTTTGGGCTTGGGCTGCTTTTCCGGTCCCTGGGCCGCCGCCGGCGCAGCGGCAGTATTGGCAGCAGTGCTGGCGGCGGTGGCGCCGCCGGTCTCCGCCGCAGTCTTGACCATGCCTATGTAGGGGCGCAGATCCGCCCCGCAGGCGGCGCACTGCAAGGCGCCCGTCTCGACCGGCTTGCCGCATCTCGGACAAAACATATCACTTTCCTCCTGTCATACTGCTCTTGCCGCCCTGGCTTCAAAAGTGAGCTTCCGTTCCCCAGCCGCACACGAACGCACGCCGCCCTCAAGAGGCATTAGAAAACACATTGATATGTTATTGTAACACAATTTTCCTCTTAAGAATAGGTATATTACCGGCGATATCGCAGGATTTGGCGAAAATAGTCAGCCGAGAGGAAAGAAAAAGCCCCGCGCGGCTCGCCAGCCGCGCGGGGAAAAGAGCAGGGCTCTTGACTTCGGAGCCCTCAAAGGGCACGTCTGCCTTTTCTGGGAAAGGAGAAAGGCCCCTGTCTCGGGGCCCCTGCGCAGCTCGCCAGCCCATATTTTAATTTCGCGCGAAATCGCGCGTCGATTCGGGGCATAGCGGAGAATTGGTTTAGGCGGGATCCACTCCCGCCGTTAAGAACTTGATCGGTACGAGGCCCAGCGGGCCGAAGTCCAAACGAAAATGATAATTCACTAAAGGGAGAGTACACATCTTATGTGCTCTCCCTTAACACAGTAATGAAAATGCAATCTGCCTACATGCCACTATTTGTAACTGGCACAAACTCGATCTTTAGCGATGTACCCATACCTGATGCAAGCCGCTGGAGCGTCCTCAGGGAAGGGTTGGCGTTGCCGTTTTCCAGCTTGCTGATATCCGCCTGGGCAATACCGGTGATATCTGCAAGCTGCTTTTGCGTGAGCCCGGAAGCCTTGCGGGCGTCAATCAATGCCTGAATGATGGCGAACTCTGGTTCCAGCATGTCATACTCCCGTTTAAATTCCGGGTCCTTCATCTGCTCCTTCACATATTCATTAAAGCTGGACATATCAAAGCTCCTTTCTGCTCATATACTCCGCCCGATACTTTATCGCTTTGTCCTTCTCGCCGGGCGGTGTCCGATTGGACTTCTTGATAAAACCATTCGTCAGGATGATCTTTCGGCCAATAAAGAAGAAGTGCAGCACACGAGAAATATCCGAACCCATTTTTGCGCGAAGCTCAAATATTCCATCCCCGATCGCCTTGGAATATGGCTCCCGCAGCTCCGGACCATTAACGGCCAGCAGTTCGATCTCCCGCACCATCTTAGCCCGCATCTTCACATTCAGAGAATCAAGAAACTCTTTGGCCGGTTCTGTTCCATCAGATTTGTCATAGAAAATGATCTCAAAGTCCATTGGTAGTATTTCCTTATGCATCAAATCTACCTCTAGTTGCATTATATAGGATTTATCCCATATTGTCAACACCCTTTTGCGTCTCTTTTGAGACGCACTTTTTGTTTCCCGTGGTACCATGGATATATCTTTATTTAAGGAGGTATCCCCATGAAACGAGTGTATTGTCTCTACCGCGTGTCCACTATGAAGCAAGCCGACGGAGCCGACATCCCTATGCAGCGGCAGGCATGCACGGCCTTTGCCGCAGAGAAAGGATGGTGTATCGAAAAAGAGTATTACGAGCGGGGCGTGTCCGGGTTCTCTGTCTCCGCCAACGACCGGGACGCCATCCAGTCCATCAAGAACGCCGCCATGCAGAAGGCCTTTGACATCCTGCTGGTGTTCATGTTTGACCGGCTGGGCCGCCGGGACGATGAGACGCCATTCGTGGTGGATGGTTCGTCCGCAACGGCATCGCTGTTTGGAGCGTCAAGGAGGGGGAGCAGCGCTTCGATAACCACATCGACAAGCTTCTCAATTACATCCAGTTTTGGCAGGCATCCGGCGAGAGCATAAAGACCTCTATCCGAACGCGTACGCGCATAGAACAGCTCACCCGGGAGGGGCTCTATACTGGCGGCAATGCTCCCTATGGCTATCGGCTCATCCGCAACGGCCGTAGAAACCGGCACAACCGGGAGGTGTACGACTTGGTCGTAAACGCCCAGGAAGCGTATGAAGTGAATCGCAGTAAATGTACAGTTAGGGGGCGTAGCTCAGGCGGGGGAATTCTCATTTTTACAAGAAAGGAGCGGATATTCTATGAAATATGACGAAAGCTAAATTTCCTAAAAACTGGAAATTATTCCAGCAAATCATCCTGATGGTTGCAAAAAACCTGCTGAATCATATCAATTCAGCAGGTTTTTGCAAGATGGTGGAGACGAAGGGATTCGAACCCTCGACCTCTCGGATGCGAACCGAACGCTCTAAGGTCCGGGACGACATTA
>CANQIH010000009.1 GCA_947624035.1 uncultured Oscillospiraceae bacterium
ACGCCATCTTCGCAAACTTCCTGGGCTCCATCATCTTCCCCACCATGAACGCGGTCATGAACATCTGCTACGCGGTCACCGCCGTGCTGGGCGGGTTCATGACCCTGGCAGGTCACTTCACCATCGGCTCCCTGGGCCTGTACCTCACCTACATCCGGCAGGTGACCATGCCCATCAACATGATGTCCAACCAGGCCATCAACCTCTTCTCCGCCATCGCCGGCGCGGAGCGCATCTTCGCGGTCATCGACCACAAGCCGGAGCCGGACGATGGCAATGTGACCCTGGTCACCGTGGACCACGCCGCGGACGGCACCCTCACCGAGACCGGCCACGGCGAGCGCACCGGCTTCTGGGCCTGGAAGATACCACAGCCCGACGGCACCTTCGAGTTTCGGGAGGTCCGGGGCAGCGTGCGGCTGGAGAACGTGGACTTCTCCTACGTGCCCGGAAAGCCCGTGCTGCGGGACTTCACCGTCTGGGCGGACCCGGGCCAGAAGATCGCCTTCGTGGGCTCCACCGGCGCCGGCAAGACCACCGTCACGAACCTCATCAACCGGTTTTACGAGATCGACGGCGGCCGCATCCTCTTTGACGGCATCGACGTGAAGGACATCAAAAAGGCCGGCCTGCGCCGGAGCATGGGCATCGTGCTCCAGGACACGGAGCTGTTCACCGGCACGGTCATGGACAACATCCGCTACGGCAAGCTGGACGCCACGGACGAGGAGTGCATCGAGGCGGCCAAGGCCGCCAACGCCCACGGCTTCATCACCCGCCTGCCGGACGGGTATGACACCATGGTCACCGGCAACGGCCAGAACCTGTCCCAGGGCCAGCGGCAGCTGCTGGCCATCGCCCGCACCGCCGTGGCAAAGCACCCGGTGATGATCCTGGACGAGGCCACGAGCTCCATCGACACCCGCACGGAAAAGCTCATCGACAGGGGCATGGACGCCCTCATGGAGGGCCGGACCGTGTTCGTCATCGCCCACCGGCTGTCCACGGTCCGCAACGCCCGGGCCATCGTGGTCATCGAGCACGGCCAGATCGTGGAGCGGGGCAGCCACGAGGAGCTGCTGGAGCAGAAAGGCCGGTACTACATGCTGTATACCGGCCAAAGCGAACTGGACTGATACTTTTCTTGAAAGAAAAGTATCCAAAAGAACTTTTGAGCCGCACGGACCCCGGCGCGTGACCGGACTCGCAGCCCGGCGCCGGGCGCAGTGTGAACGAAAGGCGGTATACCTTTGGATAGTTGGGAAAAACTTCGGGCCGACTGCGGCCGGTGCAAAAGCTGTCAGCTGGCGGAGACCCGCCACAACCTGGTGTTCGGCGTGGGCAACGAGCATGCCGATATCATGTTCATCGGCGAGGGCCCCGGCGAGCAGGAGGACCTGCAGGGTGAGCCCTTCGTGGGCCCCGCCGGGAAGCTGCTGGACACCATGCTGGAGATCATCGGCCTGGACCGCACCCGCGTGTACATCGCCAATATCGTCAAGTGCCGCCCGCCCCGGAACCGGGACCCTCTGCCCGACGAGCAGCATGCCTGCATCGGCTGGCTCCAGCGGCAGATCGCCCTGGTGGACCCCAAGATCCTGGTATTCCTGGGCCGCATCGCCGCCATGGCGTTCATCAAGCCGGATTTCCGCATCACGAGGGAGCACGGCCAGTGGTTCGACGTGAACGGCCGGAGGGCCATGGCCATGTACCACCCCTCCGCCCTGCTCCGGGACCCCTCCAAGCGGCCCGAGACCTTCGTGGACCTAAAACGACTTCAACAGGAGATCAAAAAACTGTATGATTGACTTCCACCCCGTGACCCTGGCCGACAAGGCCTGGATAGACCCGCTGGTGATGGCGGAGAACTCCCCCAGCGCGGACTACAACTTCGGCAACATCTTCCTCTGGGATGAGACCTTCCACCAGCAGGTGGCGAATCTGGGCAGCCGCATGGCGGTGATGCCCTGCTACGAGGATATCCCCTTCTTCGCCTGGCCCGTGGGCAGCGGCGACCCGGCCCCCACCCTGGCGGAGATGCGCTCCTACGCCAACGCCCAGGGCTTCCCCTTCGTGCTCCGGGGCGTGACGGAGGACCACCTGCCCCTGCTGGAGGCCCTGTTCGGCACGGAGCACAGCCTGGTGGAGGAGCGGGACTTCTGGGACTACCTCTATTCCGCCGAAAAGCTGGACACCCTGGCCGGAAAGCACCTCCACGGCAAGCGCAACCATATCAACCGCTTCGAGGCGGAGAACGACTGGCGCTTCGCCCCCCTGACGGCGGCGGACCTGCCCGCCTGTCAGGAGATGCTGGACGCCTGGATGGCCGCCTGCGGCGAGGACGAGCGGGACGGCATTGACGACGAGTACCGGGCCATCGGCCGGGCCTTCCGGTACTATGACGAGCTGGGCCTGGAGGGCGGCGCATTGTGGGTATCCGGGCGGCTGGTGGCCTTCACCATGGGCGAGATCATCAGCGCCGACACCTTCGACGCCCACTTTGAGAAGGCCTACGCCGGTATCAACGGCGCCTACACCATGATCAACCGGGAGTTCGTGCGGTACATCCGCCAAAAGCACCCCCAGATCCAGTGGATCAACCGGGAGGACGACACGGGCCGCCTCTCCCTGCGCCAGTCCAAGCTCAGCTACCACCCGGACCGGATGGTGCAGAAATACAAGGTGGTGTTCCCCCATGTGTGACGCCGTCCTGCGCCCCTGGCGGGCGGAGGACGTGCCTCAGCTCACGGCCCTGTGGCAGGATGCCTTCGGGGACGATGATGACTACATCCGCACCTACCACGGCCTCGTGCTCAGGCCCGGCGGCTGCGTCGTGGCCCAGGCGGATGGGCGGGTGGTCTCCGCCATGTACGTCATGGACGGCCCGAACCTTGCCATCGCCCCCGGGGAAAAGCGCACCGCCGCCTACACCTACGCTCTGGCTACCCTGCCGCCATACCGGGGCCGGGGCATTGGCGCGGCGGTATACAAAGCCTGCGTGGCCGCGGCGCTGGACCGGGCGGACGTGGCCTGCGTGCTGCCCGCAGAGCCGGGGCTGTACCCCTTTTACGAGCGCGCCGCAGCAAACATCCCCTTGAGCTATGCCCGGGAGGCCCGGTTCTCCCGGCAGGAGCTTGGCACCCTGCGGCAGGACGATGTGACCCCCGTCTCCGCAGCGGCCTACGCCGCCCGGCGGGAGGCGGTGCTGGCGGGCCGCCCCCACGCGACCATGAACCAGTGCTTTCTGGACCTGCTGGCCTACCACCGGCAGCGGTTCGAGGGGGGACTATTCGTCTCCGCATCCGGCGCGGCCGCTGCGGAGGTCACGGACGGCGTCTGCGCCGTCAGCGAGCTTCTGGACCCCAGCGGGGACGGCATGGGCCTGCTGGCGGCCGTGGCCGCCCGCTGCCCGGCGGAGCGCTACGTGGTCCGGTCCCCCCTGTTTTTCGGCGGACCCGGGGAGGTACGGCCGTTCATGCTGGGCGTGCCCCGGTCCCCCGCCCCCATGCCCCGGGACCTGTGGTGGGGCGTGGCCTTTGACTGATGAAAACCGCCGGGACCCGGCGGTTTTCATTTTGCCCCAAACTATGCTATACTGTATCGAATACCATGCGGGGAGCGCGCTATGAAGAGACTGGCCATCGGCATCCTGGCCCACGTGGACGCGGGCAAGACCACCCTCTCGGAGGGGATGCTGTACCTCACCGGAAAGATCAAGAAGCTGGGCCGGGTGGACCACCGGGACACCTACCTGGACACCCACGAGCTGGAGCGGGCCCGGGGCATCACCATATTCTCCAAGCAGGCCATATTCACCGCCGGGGACATGGAGATCACGCTCCTGGACACCCCGGGCCACATGGACTTCTCCCCTGAGGCGGAGCGGGTGCTCCAGGTGCTGGACTACGCCATCCTGGTCATCAGCGGCACCGACGGGGTCCAGGCCCACACGGAGACCATCTGGACGCTGCTGCGCCGCTATAAGGTCCCCACGTTCCTGTTCGTCACGAAGATGGACCTGGCCGGGGCGGACCGGGCGGCGGTGATGGCGGACCTGCGGACTCATCTCAGCGAGGGCTGCGTGGACTTCTCCCCGGACAACGGCGGCCGGGACGAGGCCGCCGCCATGCTGGACGAGGAAGCCCTGGACGCCTATATGGAGGCCGGCGCCCTGTCCGACGGGGACCTGGCCCGGCTGGTACGGGCGGAAAAGCTGTACCCCTGCTTTTTCGGCTCGGGCCTGAAGCTCACGGGGGTAGAGGAATTCCTCGCTGCTCTGGACCGGTACACCCTGGAGCCCTCCTATCCCGCCCCCTTCGGCGCCCGGGTCTACAAGATCGGCCGGGACGCCCGGGGCGAGCGGCTGACCTACATGAAGATCACCGGCGGCAGCCTTCCCGTGCGCACCGCCATCCGCTACCTGCCCCTCCGGGGCCGGGAGCCGCTGGAGGAAAAGATCGCCCAGATACGGCTCTACTCCGGCATCCGCTATGACGCCGCGGACACGGTACAGGCCGGGCAGGTCTGCGCCGTCACGGGCCTTTCCCAGACCTGGCCGGGCCAAGGGCTGGGCGCGGAGCCGGACGGGGACGAGCCATACCTCACGCCCGTCATGGGCTACCGCATCGTGCTGCCCAAGGGCTGCGACGCCCGGGTCATGCTTCCCAAGCTCAAGCAGCTGGAGGAGGAAGAGCCCCAGCTGCACATCCTCTGGCAGGAGGCATTGGGGGAGATACACGTCCAGCTCATGGGCGCGGTGCAGATCGAGATACTGAAGAGCCTCATCCGCGACCGGTTCGGCGTGGACGTGCAGATCGACGCCGGGCGGGTGCTGTACCGGGAGACCATCGCGGACACCGTGGAGGGCGTGGGCCACTTCGAACCATTGAAGCACTACGCGGAGGTCCACCTGAAGCTGGAGCCCGGGGAGCCGGGCAGCGGCGTCGTGCTGGACACCGCCTGCCCGGAGGACGTGCTGGACCGGAACTGGCAGCGGCTCATCCTGACCCACCTGGAGGAGAAGCAGCACCTGGGCGTGCTCACAGGCTCGCCCCTGACGGACGTGAAGATCACCCTGCTCACCGGCCGGGCCCACGTGAAGCACACCGAGGGCGGCGACTTCCGGCAGGCCACCTACCGGGCGGTGCGCCAAGGCCTCATGCAGGCCAAGAGCGTGCTGCTGGAGCCCTGGTACGCCTTCCGGCTGGAGGTGCCCGCGGACCAGATCGGCCGGGCCATCACCGACATCCGGGCCATGGGCGGCGTCCACGAAAGCCCCCTGGCCGAGGGGGACCGGATGGTCCTCACCGGCGCCGCCCCGGCGGCGTCCATGGGGGACTACATGGTCCAGGTGGCGGCCTACACCGGCGGCCGGGGGCGGCTCTCCTGTCACGTGGAGGGCTGCCGGCCCTGCCACAACGCCCAGGCCGTCATCGATGAGATGGGCTACGACCCGGAGGCGGACCTGGAGAACTCGCCGGACAGCGTGTTCTGCGCCCATGGGGCCGGCTTTGTGGTGAAGTGGGACAAGGTGCCCGAGTACATGCACCTGGCGGGCTCCCTCAGGGATACCGGCCAGCCGGACGAGGACCGGCCCCAGGTGATACGCCAGAACCTGGACATCGACGATAAGGAGCTGGAGGCCATCATGGAGCGGGAGTTCGGCCCCATCCGGCGGCCCCAGTACGCCGCGCCCCGGGTCAACAGCGCCATGGAGGTGCAGCTGGCCGCCCGGAAGACGCGGGAGCACATCATCCTGGACGGATACAACGTCATCTTCGCCTGGGACGAGCTGAAGGCCCTGGCGGCCCAGGGGCTGGACCTGGCAAGGGAGAAGCTTCTCAACATGCTGGCCAACTACCAGGGCTACACCAAGTGCGACATGGTGGTGGTGTTCGACGCCTATAAGGTCCCGGAGGGCCGGGGCTCCCGGCTGAATCAGGGGGCATTGCACGTGGCCTACACCCGGGAGGGCGAGACCGCCGACATGTACATCGAGCGGCTGGTCAGCGAGATCGGCAAAAACGAGACCGTCCGGGTGGTGACGTCCGACCGGCTGGTGCAGCTGGGGGCCTTCCGCTCCGGGGTGCTGCGCACCTCCTCCGGGGAGTTCAAGGCGGAGCTGGACTGGGTCCTGGACCAGATCGCCCAGGCGGTGAAGCGGACGCAGATACAGCCCTGATAAGGGAGCTATGAGTTGGGATTTGTCGCGCCGAAGGCGCACCGCTTGAAAGGCCCCCTCTGACGAGGGGGCTGTCGCGAAGCGACTGAGGGAGAGACCTTAAAAATCTCTCCCTCCGTCTCCGGCTTTCGCCGGAGCCACCTCCCTCGTCAGAGGGAGGCTTTAGCCTGGTGGTGACTTCGGCAACTTCCCACTTGCAGATATCTGCCGGCACGGATGCCAGCCGCCAGAGGGGCGCTATGAGGGAATATCACATGGACAACGATCTTGAAAAGCGCATAGAGGAGCTATCCGCCCGGTGCGAGCGGCAGAGCGTGGTCACCGCCACCGGCTTTCTCACCCTGGCGGAGCAGGCGGAGGTGAAGACCTGGGCGGCATATCACCCGGACGCGGCCCTGCTGCTCCACGGCGGCCACAGTGAGTGCGAGCGCAAGTGCGCCTTCTTCCTTCCCTACTGGATGGCCCCGGAGGACTTTGACCCCGCCGAATACATCCGGGCCGTGAAGGTCACGGCCTGGTTCGGCGAGCCCACCCACCGGGACTACATGGGCGCGGCCCTGGGTCTGGGCATCCGCCGGGAGTGGATCGGGGACTTCTGGGTGCAGGGTGACACTGCCGTCATCTTCTGCCTGCCCACGGTGGAACAGCTTCTGCTGGACGAGCTCACCAAGGCCGGACGGGTGAGCCTCAAGACGGCGCCCCTGCCTCTCGCCGAAGTGCCCGCCCCGGAGCGGAAGGTAAAAAAGCTCACCTTCACGGTGAAGAGCCTGCGGCTGGACGCGGTGGCCGGGAACATGTTCGGACTGTCCCGCACCGCGGCGGCGGAGCTCATACGGGCCGGGGCCGCCAGCCTCAACGGCGCGCCCTGTATCCACGTGGACGCCCCCGTGGCGGAGGGGGACGTGATCTCCCTCCGGGGAAAGGGCAAAGGCGCCGTGGCCGCCATCGGCAGCAAGTCCCGGAAGGATAGGACCTTCATCGATGCGGAGATATATCTATAAAGACGCAAATATCCCCTGTCCGTTTGGACAGGGGATATTTTGACCGTTCGTGTGGGCCGATCAGAAGATGGCGACCACAGCGCCGTTGTAGGTCTCGTCGATATAGGACTTGACGGCGTCGGACTGCAGGGCCTTGAGCAGGGCCTGGATGGCCTCGTTGTTCTCGTTGCCCTCCTTGACGCACAGGATGTTGGCGTAAGTCTGGGCGCCGTCGCCGGAGGCATCCTCCACGGCCAGGGCGTCGGTGCCGGCGTTCAGGCCGCCCTGCAGGGCGTAGTTGCCGTTGATGACCGCCAGGTTCACATCCGCCAGCACGTTGGTCAGCTGGGCAGCCTCCATCTCCTCGAACTGGATGTTGTGGGGGTTGTCCTCCACGTCAAAGACCGTGGCGTTGGAGGCGGCGTCCACGCCCTCCTTCAGGGTGATGAGGCCCTCCTGCTGGAGCAGTAGCAGGGCGCGGGTCTCGTTGGAGCCGTCGTTGGGGATGGCGATGGTGGCGCCGTCAGGCAGAGCGTCCAGAGAGGCGGTCTTGCCCGGATAGATGCCGAAGGGCTCATAGTGGATGAGACCCACACTCACGAGGTGGGTGTCGTTCTCCGCGTTGAAGGTGTTCAGATAGGGGGTGTGCTGGAAGTAGTTGGCGTCCAGGTCACCGGACTCCACGGCCAGGTTGGGCTGGACATAGTCGGTGTACTCAACGATCTCCAGCTTGATGCCATCCTTGGCCAGGGTATCCACGACCTGCTTGAGGATCTCCGCGTGGGGCGTGGGGGACGCGCCGACCTTCAGGGTGACCTCTTCCTTCTTGGAGCCGCCGCAGCCGGCCAGGACGCTCAGGCACAGGGCCAGAGCCAGAACGAGTGCAAGTGTTTTCTTCATGACAGTTTCTCCTTTTGATAAAAAGTGTTTGTATGATAAAGGGATATCGCGCGTTTAAGTCAGCGGATGCGCTTGTCGGTCCGCTTGGCGATCCGGTCGCCCACCGTCTGGAATATCTGCACCAGCACGACCATGATGATGACCATCACCCACATGACCAGATATCTGGTGCGGTAGTAGCCGTAGTTGATGGCGATGGCGCCGATGCCGCCGGCGCCCAGGATGCCGCCCATGGCGCCGTAGCTGAAGATGGTGATGAGCGCCACGGTGACGTTGGAGATGAGGGAGGGCCTGGCCTCGGGGATGAGGACCTTCGTCACGATCTGCATGGGGCTCGCGCCCATGGCCTGGGCCGCCTCCACCACCCCCTGGTCCACCTCACGGATGGAGGTCTCCACGATGCGGGCCACGAAGGGGAACGCCGCGATGGTCAGGGGAATGATGATGCCCTTCACCCCCAGCCGGGTGCCCATGATCAAGCTGGACAGGGGCATGGCCGCCACCAGCAGGATGAGGAAGGGGACCGACCGGAGCATGTTGATGACGAAATTCACCGCCTGCATCAGCACCTTGGGCAGCGGGCGGATGCCCCGCTCCTCTCCGGTGACCAGCATCACACCCAGGGGCAGACCGATCAGCACCGACAGCGCCGTGGGCACAAGGGTCATGATGAGCGTCTCGCCCAGGGCTGTGAATATCTCCTGATGGAGGATGTCGCTCAAAAGCTGTACGTTCTCCTCACTGAACAAGGTCCGTCACCTCCTCCGCGGTCACGCCGGGTATCTCCCGCAGGTATATCAGCGCTCTGGCCGCGTCCGTCTCGTCCTCGGGCAGGGCCAGCACCATGGAGCCGAAGGCCTTGTCCCCGATGGTCCGGGTGTCGGCGGCGCATATGTTCAGCCGGATGCCCAGTTTGATGCCGATCTCGGATATGATGGGCTCGCTGGCCACGGCGCCGTTGAAGACGATGCGCACCAGCCGGTTAGCCGGCAGCACGTGTATCTTCTCGCCGTTCGGCATCACCAGGCGGCGGCCCGCCTCGGTCCGGGGGTTGGAGAATATCTCCGACACCGGCCCCTGCTCCTGGACCACGCCGCCCTCCAGGACGGCCACCCTATCGCATATCTGCTCCACCACCCGCATCTCGTGGGTGATGACCACCACCGTGACGCCCATCTCCCGGTTGATCTTCTTGAGAAGGTCCAGGATGGATTGGGTGGTGGTGGGGTCCAGGGCGCTGGTGGCCTCGTCGCACAGCAGCACCTGGGGCTCATCCGCCAGGGCCCGGGCGATGGCGATGCGCTGCTTCTGGCCGCCGGACAGCTGCACGGGATAGGCGTCCGCCTTGTCCGGCAGGCCCACGATCTCCAGAAGCTCCATGGCCCGCTTCTTCCGCCAGGTCTTTTCTCCCCGCAGGCCGTTCAGCTCCAGGGGGAAGCAGATGTTCTCCAGGCTGGTGCGCTGCATAAGGAGGTTGAAGCCCTGGAAGATCATGCTCATCTTCCGCCGGGCCGCCCGCAGCTCCTTGGGCTTCAGGGCCGTCAGCTCCTGGCCGTCCACGGTGACGGTGCCGCTGGTGGGCCGCTCCAGCAGGTTCATGCACCGCACCAGGGTGCTCTTGCCCGCGCCGGACAGTCCGATGATGCCGAATATCTCGCCCTTCTGGATATCCAGATCCACGTCCTGCAGGGCCTTCACCTGGCCGTCGCCGGTGCCGAAGGTCTTGCAGAGATGTTCGATTTTGATGATCGACTCGCTCATGAATTCCCACCTTGCAACAAAAAATCGCCCCTGATGCACTCATCAAGGACGACGCAATACGCCGCGGTACCACCTTGGTTCGCCCATGCCTCGCGGCACAGGCCTCGGAGGGTTCCAACAAACCCCTGCGCTGTCACGGGCGCCCCCGTCGCGGACTACCTATCGCCCGCGCGGCTCCAAGACCATGTTCGGCGGGCTCTCTGCGCCCCTTTCCAGCTGCCGGGGCTCTCTGGCGGCATAACCTTCCCGCTTACTCTTCTCTTCATTGCCTTTATGCGGTATCAAATTGGATTGTGGCCATTATAGCCCGCCCGGTCCGGCTTTGTCAACCAACAGAAACGTCAAGGATTTGGGGTCCGCCCACGCGAAAATTTGTACAAAACGCAGAATCCGCCGCCGTGAAAGCCCCCTCCGGCGGGGGCTTTCACGCGCTGCCGCTCTGTTCATATCCTTCTCAGCTTCGCCTTGAACGATATGCTCCGCTGGGTCTTCATGCCGTCGAACTGGACCACATGGGCGGCCTTGTCAGCGTCCACAGCCACCACCGTGCCGGGGCCCAGGATGTCGTGCGCCACCCGGTCCCCGGGCTGAAAATGCTCCGGCTCCTGCCCGTCCGGCAGCTGCCGCTCCCGCAGCTCGATGTAGTCCCGGGCGTCCGCGATGAGGCCGTCCCGGGGCTTTTCCGTGTACTCCAGCAGCGCCGGGTCGATGTCCAGCAGGAACCGGGACGGATACCTTGGCGAGCCGTCCAGATTCCGGCCCTCGGCCTCGGACAGGAAAAGCCGCTTCTCCGCCCTTGTCATGGCCACGAAGGCCAGCCGCCGCTCCTCCTCCATGGCCGGGCGGGTCCGGGTCTTCCGGGAGGGAAACACCCCCTCGTTCATGCCGCACAGGAACACGTATGGGAACTCCAAGCCCTTGGCGGCGTGGGCGGTCATGAGCTTCACCTTGTCACCGGGCTCCTGGACGTCCGCGTTGGTAAAGAGGGCCACGTGCCGCAGGTAGTCCTCCAGGGACGCCTCCTCCCCGCAGGTGGTCTCGTACTCGAACACCGCCTGTTTCAGCTCCGCCAGGTTATCCAGCCGGTCCTGGGCCCCCTCGGTGCGCAGCGCCTCCTCGTACCCGCTAGCGTTGAGAATGGCGCTTAAAACCTCCGACGCCGGCCGGGCGGCGTAGTCCGCGGCGAAGGTCTCGACGAGCGTCACGAACTGTCCGGCGCGGGTCCCCTTGAACATGTCGTCCTCCAGGGCCCGGACCAATGCCTCGTAGAGGGTGCAGCCCCATTTGGCCGCGGCCTCCTCCAAAAACTTCATCCGCCGCTGGCCCATGTTCCGCTTGGGGGCGTTCACCACCCGCCGGAAGGAAAGATCATCCTTGTACACGATCATGCGCAGGTACGAAAGCGCGTCCTTGATCTCCTTCCGGGCGAAAAACTGCACGCCGCTGTAGATGGTGTATGGCACCCTGCGCTTTAAAAATACCTCCTCCACCGCCCGGGTGACGTAGTGGGCCCGGTAGAGGACGGTCATGTCCTTATAGGGCACCCCGGCGTCGTGCATCTCCAGCATCTGAAAGGCCATCCACTCCGCCTCGGCCTCGCTGGTCTGCCCGTGGTGGCACAAAACGCTCTCCCCCGGCGGCAGCATGGGCACCAGGTCCTTTTTGATGCGGGTTTTGTTTTTCGCGATGAGGGAGTTGGCCGCCGCCAATATCTGGGGCGTGGAGCGGTAATTCCAGTTCATCATGACGGTGCGGGTGCCGGGGAAGCGCCGGTCGAAGTCCAGCAAAAACTTCACGTCCGCCCCCCGCCAGGTGTACACGGTCTGGTCCGGGTCCCCCACGATGAACAGGTTCTTGTGATACCCGCACAGCACCTCCATAAGCTCGTACTGGATGGCGTCGATGTCCTGGAACTCGTCGATCATGATGTACTCCAGCCGCTTCTGCCACTTGAGGCGGATGTCCCCGTGCTCATGGAATATGTACAGGGTGAATTTCAGAAGGTCGTTGTAGTCCAGGCCAAAGCACTTCTTCTCCTGGTAGAGGTAGCCGAAAAAGATGATGTCCCGGGCGTTTTTGGCCGCCAGATACTTTTCGTGCAGCGTCTCCAGGTCCATGGTCACCATGTCCAGGTAATACTCCGGCCGCTCGATGAGCTTTTGCATCTCGATCATGTCCCGGGCGTCGGCAAAGGTCATGTCCCGCAGGGTCAGGCCCCGCTCGTCGTAGATGATGCGGAGCATGTCGTCGATGTCGGAATTGTCCAGCACCAGAAAGCTCTTGGGGTACTGGACGGCGTGGCTGTCCTCCTGGAGCACCGAGACGCAGAAGCCGTGGAAGGTGTTGATGTAGCCGGTGTCGTCGTCGCCGGTGAGATTGTGGATGCGCTGGCGCATCTCATTGGCCGCCTTGTTGGTGAAGGTGACGCACAAAATGTTCCCCGGCAGGATGCCCAGCTCGTTCACGAGATAGGCGAACCGGTGGGTCAGGGCCCTTGTCTTGCCGGAACCGGCCCCGGCGATGACGCGGATGTACCCCTCCGTGGCCGTGACGGCCTCCAGCTGGGCGTCGTTCAGTTTTTCGGTCAGGTCGCTCATAGCGCGCCTCCTGGTATGGGATAGGACCATTATCCATCTCTGATGTCCGATTGTACGGACAACAGCCGGAGCATTTGCCCCGGCTGTCATTGTTTTCATGACCGGTCTGCAAAAACAGGCCGCAGCCATTGCAAGGAGCATCCGCCGCTAAGCTGCCGTTTGGCGGCGATCATGACGGCAGGCGGATGTCATACCAGCCGGATACGTCACACTGGCCAACATCAAGGCCGAGATTGTAATCATTGACAATTGCCGTCGCCACCACGGTGCCGTCGGACCGTAGGCCCACGGTATGATAGCTGCCTGCGGCCACGGCCACGATATCGGACCAGCCGTCCACGTCACACTCGCCATAAAAATATTTATCACCCACAGCCACTACCGTACCGTCGGCCCGGAGGCCCACCGTGTGGTCATACCCCCTGGCGACAGCCACGATGTCCGCCCAGCCGCTGACGTCACTGTAGGGGTCTGTGGTGACCACGGTGCCGTCGGCCCGGAGGCCTACCGTGTGAACATCGTCTGCGGCTACGGCCACGATATCCGTCCAGCCGTCCACGCCGCACTGGCCGTAGTCGTTGTCGCCCACGGCGACAACGGTCCCGTCGGCCCGGAGGCCTACCGTGTGACCATCGCCTGCGGCTATGGCCACGATGCCGGACCAGCCGTCCACGTCGCACTCGCCTGAGACGTTATCACCGGCTGCGACAACGGTGCCATCGGCCCGGAGGCCCACGGTATGAAAGTCGTTCGCGGCCACGGCCACGATGTCGGACCAGCCGCCCACGTCGCACTGGCCGTGTCCGTTACTACCAACGGCGACCACAGTGCCGTCAGACCGGAGGCCCACAGTATCATACCATCCTACAGACACGGCCACGACATCGGACCAGCCACTGACGTCGCACTGGCCGTCATCGTTATTACCGGCTGCGACAACGGTGCCGTCGGCGCGGATGGCCACCGTATGATTCCCTCCGGCGGCTATGGTCTGGGACTGCATCGCCAGGGTCCCGGCCATGGGGGCGGAGGCCGCCTCCGTCTCCTGTACGGGCGCGTGCGTTTCCGCAGCCGCGGCGGCGGAGGGCAGGCGGATGTCCGTCCAGCCGTCCACGTCGCACTGGCCGGCGTCAAAGCCGTAATTGTTAACATCGATAATTGCCGTCGCCACCACGGTGCCATCGGCCCGGAGGCCTACTGTATGATTCATACCTGCGGACACGGCCACGATGTCCGTCCAGCCGTCCACGTTGCATGCACCACAATAATTACTACCCACAGCCACTACGGTGCCATCGGCCCGAAGGCCCACCGTATGAGCGCCGCCTGCGGACACGGCCACGATGTCTGACCAGCCGTCCACGCCGCACTCGCCGCTATAGTTGGCGCCCACGGCCACTACGGTGCCGTCGGACCGCAGACCCACAGTATGATCCCAACCGGCCGCCACGGCCACAATGTCCGACCAGCCGCTGACGTTGCACTCGCCGTCGTCGTTATAACCGGCTGCGACTACGGTACCGTCGGCCCGGAGGCCTACCGTGTGACACTCGCCGGCGGACACGGCCACGATGCCGGACCAGCCGTCCACGTCGCACTCGCCGTAATCGTTATAATCGGCTGCGACCACGGTGCCGTTGGCCCGCAGGCCCACCGTGTGTAAGCCGTCTGCGGACACGGCCACGATATCCGTCCAGCCGCTGACGTCCTGGTCGGGGTCAGTGATGACCACGGTGCCGTTGGAGCGGAGGCCTATTGTATAATTCAAACCTGCGGACACGGCCACGATGTCCGACCAGCCGCTGACGTCGCACTCGTCGTCGTCGTTCTCACCCACGGCGGCCACAGTGCCGTCAGAGCGGATGGCTACCGTATGCCTTGTGCCTGCGGCTATGGTCTGGGGCTGTATCGCCAGCGCCTTGGACTCTGGTGTCGGTTCCGCTGTGGGCTCCGGCGTTGGTTCTGCCGTTGGTACAGGCGTTGGCTCGGCGGTAGGTTCCGCGGTTGGTGCCGCTGTCGGCGCCGCGGTGGGCGCCGCCTCGGCCGTCTGGCCTTGGCCGCCCCGCAGGAAAAACAGGCCCACGGCCGCGGCCGCCAGGACGAGGCACGCCGCGAGGGCGGCGATCCAGCCCTTCCCGCCCCGCTTTTTTACGGGCTCGGGCCGCGGCTGGGGTGTAGGCTCAGGCTTGGGCTGCGATACGGGCCGCGGCTGGGGCGCGGGGTTTTGCACTGGCTGCGGCGCAGGTGCAGGCGCGGGTCTTGGCTCGGACCTGTGCGCGGGGGGCTCCGGCGCGCTGTGTGGCTGCTGCGGGATGAACACCGTCCTGTCGTCCTTCGCCGGAGGGGTCTCCCGGGGCGCCGGGCCATCCAGGGCTTTCAGGTCCGCCAGCATGGACGCCGCGTCGTGATACCGGTCCTTGGGGTCGAAGGCGCAGGCCTTCAGCACGACGCGCTTCAGCCCCTCGCTGCCATCTATGGGCTGCGGCAGGGGGTCCCCCCGCAGGCGGCGCACCCTGGCGTCTTCCGCCTGCTGTGCCGTCGGGGCATCCGGCGGCAGCGGTACGAAGGGGCTGCGCCGCCGGTTCAGCATCCAGTACATCACCATGCCCAGGGAGTAGATGTCCGCCGACGCACCGTAGGGCTTGCCGTTGTAGACCTCCGGGGCCATGTACCGGAACGTGCCCGTCCGGGTCCCCACCGTGGTGTGGTCCGCCACCTTAGCCACGCCGAAATCGCCCAGCTTATACTGGCCACGCCGGTCCACGAAAATGTTCTGGGGCTTGATGTCCCGGTGGACGATGTTCTGCTCCGCGCACAGCACCAGGGCCTGACAGAGGTCTATCCCCAGCCGTATGGCCTGGTCCGGGCCGCCGTACTGGTCCACGGCTTTCAGGATGGGCGTGAGAAGCTCCATCCGAATGAAGATGTCCCAGCCCATGCCGCCCGCCTGTGGTCTGTACTCGATGTCGTCACAGATGACGATGTTGGCGCTGCCCTTCAGAGACATCATGAGGGTGTACTCCCGCACGATATCCCGGAGATATTTCTCGTACTGCCGGGAGATGCTGGCCTCGTCGTAGCCGTCGCCCAGCAGTTCCTCGATCTCGCTGGCGTTCCGGGGGATGGATATCTGCTTGAGGGCGGCCTTCTCCACGGTGCCCAGCACGTCCCGCTGGATCTCGTAGACCTGGCCGAAGCTGCCCTCGCCGATGACCCGGACCACCTGCCAATCCTTCCATTTGGTCCCAGGCTCCAAGCGCTCACCCCCTCTCCTATCTCTCTTCCGCCAGTATACCGGCCGGCATCGGAAAATGCAAGGGCCCGCGAAAAAAGAGCCCCCGGCGCGGGAGCGCCGGGAGCCTGCTCTGTCAGTATTTCGCCGTCAGATGACCTTACGATCCGATCTGCAAAAACAGGTCGTTGCACAGGTTCCCGGTGGCGTTGAAGGTGGCCGCCTCAAAGATCACGTCCTGGACGCCGTAGGTCTCCGCCATGTGGGAGACGGTCTCGTCGGTATACCGGAAGTCCACCCAGTAGGTGTACTCGTAGTGGTCCACCAGCCAGGGGATGAAGGCGTTGCCGTAGGAGTCCTTGATGACCATGACGGCGCTGCCGTCGGTGATGTTGGGGTTGTGCAGGCTGGAGAAGGGCTGGTCGGCGGCGGAGAAGATGCAGTACCACTCCGAGTCGGGGTAGTCGAACATGTCGTTGATGATGCGCCAGTCGTACTCCGAGCCGTCCCGCTGGACCATGTGCATGTCCCGGGCGTTGGGGTCCTCCGCGTTGACGCACATGGGGTACCAGGCCTGGACCGTGTCGGGGTTCGAGGCCAGCTGGGGCGGCTTGCCGCTCTCGGTGTAGTAGCTGCCCAGGTACTGGCCCGCGCCGAACTCGCCGGTCTTGAACTGGCTGAGCTCGTGGGGCGTGAGGCCCTTCTCCCCGCAGAACACCCGGTAGGCGTAATAGGCGCCCAGCTGGGTCCAGTGGTGGTCCGTGCGGAAGTAGATATACTCGGCGTTGTGCTCCCGCAGGGTGTCGTACACGTCCAGGGCGTGGATGCCCGGGTCCAGACCCGCCACGATGTAGTCGATGGCCGCGCCCTCGTCGCTGCAGCCCATGTCCGCCCAGACATGCTCGTCCAGCATGACGCTGGCGCTGATGGGCACGTTCATCACATAGAGGTTCACCTTATCCCCCACGTTTTTGTATATCTGGTTCATGGTGGAGATATAGGCGTCCGCGCCGTTCTGGCTGAAGCCGTACATGCCGTAGGCCGCGCCGCCGGTGATATAGATGCTGTTTTGGAACTCGCCCAGCTCGTGGACCGTGCCGTCCGGCAGGGGCGTGGGCGTGGGCTCCGGGGTGGGGGTGGGCGCGGCGGGGCCCGGGTCCGCGGCCGCCGGGGCGCCTCCCATATCCGCCGCCGGTGTACCGGCCGCCGTGGTCCCGCCCGCGCCGGCCACCGGGATGGCGTCCGCCTGCATGGGTGTGCCCACGATCTGGGTGCCCCGGATGCCGTACCGGCTCTCCAGGGACTGGTCCGCCCGGATCAAGCTCTCCCGCAGGGGGTAGGTGTCCGCGTACCAGGTGTCCACGCCGCTGAAAAAGCTGCCGTCCCAGAAGGAGGCCAGGGTGAACCTGGGAAAGGCCGTCAGCTCCCGCTTCTCCACCATGGAGGTCTTGGGCCGCAAAAACCACAGCAGGCCGATGAAGCACATCACGGCCATCACCAGGGCGGAGACGGCGATCTTGGTCAGGAAGACCGTGCCGCTGTTCCGTGACCGGCTCCGCTGCCGGGGCCGTCCGCTCTCTCTATCCATGACCGCAGTCCTCCTCTCTCAGAATTGGAAATACAAAAACGGGTTGTAGCTGTCTCCCGCCAGGGCCATGGCCGAGAGGATGAGCAGCGCCGCCGGGTGTACGACCTCCCAGACGCCGTTGACCCACCACAGCACCGTATTGCCCCGGGCGCCGTTGGCCAGCATCCGCCGCACCGTCCTGCCCAGAGGCGTGCAGGCCGCGGTGCAAAGCAGCAAAAACCAGATGTTGTTTTTGAACAGCAGAGACACCGCCGCGCCGGAGAAGCCGTTGTGGTTGAGGCCGAAAAGGCCCTTCACCGCCGTGCCCAGAAGGCCCATGTCCGTGAACTTGAAGATGATCCAGCTGAACATCACCAGCACCAGCACGCCAAGATGCCTTGCCAGGGACGGGATGCGGTCCAGCCGCTCCCCCATCACGTACCGCTCCACCGCCAGCAGCGCCCCGAAATAGAGGCCCCAGAGGATGAAGTTCCAGCTGGCGCCGTGCCACATGCCCGTGAGGAACCACACGACGAAGAGATTGAACAGCTGCCGGGACAGGCCGCACCGGCTGCCGCCCAGGGGGATGTACACGTAGTCCCGGAAAAAGCTGCTGAGGGAGATGTGCCACCGCCGCCAGAACTCCGTGACGGAGATGGACATATAGGGGTAGTCGAAGTTCTCCTTGTAGTGGAACCCGCACATGAGGCCCATGCCGATGGCCATATCCGAGTAGGCGGAGAAGTCCAGGTAAATTTGGAGCGTGAAGGCGAAGGTCCCCAGCAGTATGCCCATAGCCGGCACAGCGGCCAGGGCCCCGGCATCGGGCAGGAGCAGCTGGTCCGCGATGACGGCGCAGCCGTTTGCCAGCACCGCCTTTTTGGCGAGACCCACCGCGAAGCGGGTGATGCCGGCGCTGATCTCCTTGCCGCTGACCTTCCGGGCCAGGATGTCCTCGTTCACGTCCTTATACCGGACGATGGGACCGGCGATGCACTGGTGGAAGAGGCTGGCGTACAGCAGAAGCAGCCAGTACTTCTCCTGGGCCTCCACCTCCCCCCGGTACACGTCCACGACGTAGGAGATGAGCTGGAAGGTGTAGAAGGAGATGCCGATGGGCAGCACGATCTGGGGTATGACCTCCGGCACGCCGAACAGGCTCTTAAAGTTGGTGAGCAGAAAGCCGGTGTACTTGAAAAGCCCCAGGATGAACAGGCACACCGCCACCGTCAGCACCAGCCAGAACTTCTTCCGGGGCGCATACTGGATGCACAGCGCCCCCAGCCAGCAGGCGAAGGACATAAAGACGAGCAGCAAAAGATACCGCGGTCCCGCCCAGCTGTAGAACACCAGGGAGAACAGCAGCATCGCGATATTTTTCGTCCGCGGCGTTTTCAGCAGCACCTGCGACAGCAGGTTGGCCGGCAGAAACAGCAGCACGAACAGCATACTGGCAAAGACCAAGACGCATCCCCACAATCTATCTCTAGCGTTTACAAAAATGACGCCATTATTATATTATGTCAATCGCTCCAATACAAGACAAATTTCTCCCAATTCCGGGAAAAAGGCGTGAGCTTGTCAAAAAACGCGTATACTCGGATGACGCGGGGGAGCTTGAGGGGGGCGGAGCCCCGCCTCAAATGGGATCAAAAGCCGGCAAATGCCGCATTTGCGCCGCGCAGCGGCAGTATTTCATGACGACCTTGACGGCAGGAAATACTCGGCTTACAGGCTGTCAAAGATACTTCTTTGACAGCCTGACGCCCCGGCACATGTACTGTGCCGGGGCGTTATGTCTATATCGGTATTTTCGCCAGTGCTGTCAGATCACGTAGTCGTTGCCCGCGTTGGCGTTGCCCTGGTCCACCAGGTCCTGGAGGGACACGCCCTCCAGATAGTCGTTCATGACCTTGTAGAGGCCCGACCACATGTCCACCGTGGCGCAGGAGGCGCAGTGCTCGCAGTTGTTCACGTCCGACTCCAGACACTCCACCGGGGCCAGGCTCCCCTCCACCAGCCGCAGTATCTCCGCCACGCTGTAGTCCTTGGGCTCCCGGGCCAGCCGGTACCCCCCCTGGGGGCCCCGGACGCCCTTCACCAGCCCCGCCTTGGAAAGCTGGGTCACGATCTGCTCCAGGTACTTCTGGCTCAGCCCCTGCCGGGCCGCCACGTCCTTCAATGTGACAAGTCCCTCGCCGCCGTGCTGGGCCAGGTCTATCATGGTCCGCAGGGCATAACGCCCCTTGGTGGAGATCTTCATAACGACGCCTCCTCTGATCCTGCATGGGAAAAGATCGGGAATTAAAAAAGAATATGCCGTTTTGATGCCGCTTTGCGGCCGGAATGATGCCCGGCGGCGGTAGGATACCGCCGTATCGTAAGAGAGGTGAGGGGATTGGACGCGCTGCTGTTTCTGCTGCTGGTCTATCTCATCCTCTGCCTCTGGGAAAAGGTCATGTTCTGACGGCCGTCAGGCCTCCAGGGCCTCCATCTGCGCCCGGACGCTGTCCTCGCAGGAGCGCATGGCCAGGATGGTCTTCTCCATCAGCGTCTCCAGGGGCCAGCCCAGCATGTCCGCGCCCTGCTGGATGACCTCACGGCTGCACCCGGCGGCAAAGCCGGTGGACTTGAACTTCTTCTTGAGGCTCTTGACCTCCATGTCCTGGACGCTCTTGCTGGGGCGCATCAGCGCCGCCGCCCCGATGAGGCCCGTGAGCTCGTCGGCGGCGAACAGCACCTTCTCCATCTCCAGGGTGGGCTCCATGTCCACGCCGGTGAGGCCGTAGCCGTGGCAGCAGGTGGCATGGATGGTCTTCTCGTCCACACCGGCCTCGCGCATCAGCTCCTGCTCCTTGACACAGTGCTGCTCCGGCCACATCTCAAAGTCCAGGTCGTGGAGAAGGCCCACGACGGCCCAGAAGTCCGCCTCGTCGCCGTAGCCCAGGTCGTTTGCGTACCAGCGCATGACGCCCTCCACCGTGAGGGCGTGCTGGAGGTGGAAGTGGTCCTTGTTGTACTTCGTGAGAAGATCCCACGCCGCTGCTCTGTCCATATCAGTCATCCTCCGTGTCGAATATGGTCCCGCCGCCCAGCACCGTGTCCCCGTCATAGAGCACCACGGCCTGGCCGGGGGTGATGGCCCGCTGGGGCTCGTCGAATATCACCGTGAGCTCGTCCGGCCCGGTCTGGGTGACCGAGGCGGGCTGCTCGGCGTGCTTATAGCGTATCTTCGCCCGGCACCGGACCGTGCCCGGCAGCCTGTCCCAGGTGATGAGGTTGATGTCCCGGGCCCGGAGCCTGCGGGAAAAAAGCCGGTCATTGTCCGTGAGGACGATGGCATTGTCCGCCATGCGCTTGCGGCAAACGTAGAGCCGCCGGCCCCCGGACACCCCCAGGCCCCGGCGCTGACCCACGGTGTAGCCGATCATACCGCCGTGGCGGCCCAGCACATGGCCGTCCTCGTCCAGAAAGTCGCCCGCCGGGTACTCCCGTCCGGTGTACCGGCGGATGAAGGCGCCGTAGTCCCCGTCGGGGACGAAGCAGATATCCTGGCTGTCCCGCTTTTTCGCGTTCAAAAGGCCCTGCTCCTCCGCCATGGCCCGGACCGCGGCCTTTTCCATGTCCCCCAGGGGGAACCGGGTGTGGGAAAGCTGCTCCTGAGTGAGCATATAGAGCACATAGCTCTGGTCCTTGTCCGCGCTCCGGCCCTTTTTCAAAAGCCACCGGCCGCCAGGGCTCTGCTCCACCCGGGCGTAGTGGCCCGTGGCGATGCAGCCGCAGCCCAACGCCTTGGCCCGCTCCCATAGCCGGCCGAATTTCAGGTGCCGGTTGCAGTCGATGCAGGGGTTTGGCGTCTCCCCCGCCTCATAGGTGCGGACGAACCGGGCGATGACCTCCCTGTCGAAGTCCTCTTTGAAATTGAACACATAGTAGGGCATGCCCAGCCGCATGGCCGCGCTCCTGGCGTCCGCGGCGTCGTCTGCGGTGCAGCAGGTCTTGTCGGAGGCGGACTCGCCCTCATAGAGCTTCATGGTCACGCCCATGCACTCATACCCGGCCCGCTGCATCAGCAGGGCCGCCACGGTGCTGTCCACCCCGCCGGACATGGCGATCAGCGCTTTGTTGTTTGTCATATCAGTGGTGCAGACTTAGATGACCTCCGCCCCTCTCGGGGGGGGCTTGGATGACCGCCACACCCCTCGGCTCCCCCTCGGGGGAGCTGGCAGCGCCAACGGCGCTGACTGAAGGGGGCTAGACCAAGTACTGGTTTTCCCCCTTCCGGCCCTTCGGGCCACCTCCCCCCAAGGGGAGGCAAGGGGCTTGGTGGAGGCTTTGGCCTGGTGGGGCTTTGGCCCGCCGCAGTCCTGTCCTTACTCCTGATTCAGGTGGCACTCCGCGCAGTCGCCGCCGAACATGGCCGGGTCGTAGGCGATGCCGTTTTTGTCGTAATAGTCCTTCACCGCCGCCCGCACGGCTTCCTCGGCCAGGACGGAGCAGTGGAGCTTATGGGCGGGCAGGCCGTCCAATGCCTGGGCCACCGCCTTGTTGGAGAGCTCCAGGGCCTCCTCGATGGGCTTGCCCTTGATCATCTCCGTGGCCATGGAGGAGCTGGCGATGGCGCTGCCGCAGCCGAAGGTGATGAAGCTCACGTCCGTGATGATGCCGTCCCGGACCTTGATATACATGCGCATGATGTCGCCGCACTTGGCGTTACCCACCTCGCCGATGCCATCGGCGTCCTCCATCTTCCCCACGTTCCGGGGGTGCTGGAAGTGGTCCATGACCGTTTCGCTGTACAAAGCCATTTTGATATCTCCTTAAACTATACTCAAATAAGGTGAGGACGCTCGCCCCGCTCCAGCTCGTCCCAGACGGGGGACATGCCTCTGAGGTAATCCACCACCTCAGGCACGGCCTGGATGATGTGCTCGATCTCCTCGGGGGTGTTGTACACGCTCAGGGACAGGCGCAGGCTGCCGTGGGCCACCTCATGGGGCAGGCCCAGGGCCAGCAGCACGTGGCTGGGGTCCAGGGAGCCGGAGGTGCAGGCGCTGCCGGAGGAAGCGGCCACGCCCTTGGCGTCCAGCCACAGAAGAAGGCTCTCGCCCTCGATGCCCTCGAAGCAGAAGTTCACCGTGCCGGGAACCCGCTTCTCCCGGTCGCCGTTGAGCCGGGAATGGGGGATCTTGCTGAGCTCTTCGATGAGCCGTTCCCGCAGGCCGGTGACATACTTCATGTCGTCCTCCAGGTGCTCGGTGGCCTCCCCGATGGCGGCGGCCATGCCCACGATGCCGGGGATGTTCTCGGTGCCGCCCCGCTTGCCCCGCTCCTGCTGGCCGCCCTCGATGACGTTCACCACGGCGATGCCCTTCCGGGCGTATAGGGCGCCCACGCCCTTGGGGCCGTGGAACTTGTGGGCCGCCATGGACAGCATATCCACGTCCAGGGCCTTCACATCCACGGGGATGTGGCCCACGGCCTGGACCGCGTCGGTGTGCATCAGCACGCCCTTTTCATGGCATACCCGTGCGATGTCCGCGATGGGCTGGATGGTGCCGATCTCGTTATTGACGAACATGACGGTCACGAGGGCCGTGTCCTCCCGGATGGCGGCGGCCACGTCCTCCGGCGTCACCACGCCGTTTTCGTGCACGGGCAGCAGCGTCACCTCAAAGCCCTGCTTTTTCAGCTTATCCAGGGTGTGCAGCACCGCGTGGTGCTCGAAGGCCGTGGAGATGATGTGCTTTTTCCCCTGCCGGGCGCCCATCATGGCCCCGGAGATGATGGCCTGGTTGTCCGCCTCGCTGCCGCCGCCGGTGAAGTATATCTCCTTGTGGTCGGCGTTGATGGCCTTCGCCACGGCCTCACGGGCGGCCTGCAGCGCCTCCATGGCCCTCTGGCCCGGGGTGTGCAGGCTGGATGCGTTGCCGTATACCTCTGTGAAATAGGGCAGCATGGCCTCCGCCGCCCGCCGGCTCACCTGGGTGGTAGCCGCGTTGTCCGCATATACATACATAGGTATCGCCTCTTTTATCTTGAATTCCTGGGTTAGTATACCCTTCATTTCCTAGAAAGTCAATGGGTATTTCAGAAAATGTGCCGCAGGGCGGTCCGTGCCCGACTTGAAAGGAACCTCCAAGCCCTCTTGCCCCCAAGGGGGCGCGCCGTGGGGGGCTCGGTAGAAGTCTCAAGCCACCACCAAGCCAAAAGCCCCCCTTGTGTAAAGGGGGGAAGGCGGCCTGGGCCGTACACAGGGGAGGCTTGGGCTTGGTGCACTGCCAGGCCCCTCAACCTTATAAAAACTGGAGCCGGCAGATGTCTGCCGGCTCCGTCCCTCTCATGGTGAAACTTTTTCCTTGCATTTCCTTGCAGAATCGCTATAATTATATACGACAAGGCGACAAAGGCAGGGCATGGGATGCGGCAACATCCCATGCCCTTATGCAGGAGAGAACAGCTCCTACACAGCGAAAGTCGCGCCCAGGGCTCATTATACCTGTTCCCCTTGTTTTTCGCAAGAGGAACCGGTCATGGGTCTGGGTGTTGTGTCTGCGGTGTAGGTTTTTACCTGCACCGCTTTTGTCGTCTTGGCGGGGAGTCCCGGGGGCCAGGTCTGTCTGGTGCCCCGAGGGCTCCCTGTC
The DNA here is from genome assembly GCA_947624035.1 of uncultured Oscillospiraceae bacterium. Classification (GTDB taxonomy): domain Bacteria; phylum Bacillota; class Clostridia; order Oscillospirales; family Oscillospiraceae; genus CAJOIG01. Next base: position 23,863 of record CANQIH010000009.1, read on the forward strand.
GAGGCGTCAAAACTGCCGCATGAGCGGCGTAAAAGAAGGAGGCACAACACCCTATGAAGAAGAGAATCCTGTCCCTGATCCTGGCGGCACTGACCCTGTTCGCGCTCTGCGCCCCGGCATTCGCCGCGGACGAGCCCGTGGACGAGCCCGCCGCCCCCGTGGCGGAGGAAGTCCCCGCTGTGGAGGAAGTTCCCGCCGTCGAGGAAGTCCCTGAGGCAGAGCCTGCCCCTGAGGAAGTTCCGGCGGAAGAGCCCGCTCCCGAGGAGGTCCCGGCGGAAGAGCCCGCTGAGGAGCCTGCCCCTGAGGAAGCTCCGGCGGAAGAGCCCGCTGAGGAGC
>CANQIH010000010.1 GCA_947624035.1 uncultured Oscillospiraceae bacterium
CTGGTCCCAATTCTGATAGGCCGCGGCCATGATCTTTCCGATCTGCCCGGCTTTCAGGCCGGCGGGGAAGCCCACCTCGTCCAGCACCACGCCGATGTCCTGCTTGGCCTGGCGCATGTCCGGCCCCGCGGGCGCGCCCAGCACCGCGGCGCTGCCGGCGTCCGGCCTTATGATGCCCAGCAGGGCCCGGATGGTGGTGCTCTTGCCGGCGCCGTTTTCCCCCACCAGACCCATGATGCACCCGGCGGGCAGGGTCAGGTCCAGGGGCCCCAAAGTAAAATCGCCATAGGACTTGGTAAGTCCCCGTATCTCGATGGCGTTCATGTTTTATCCTCCTCCAGAATATCCAGCATGTCCAGTATGTCCCGGCGCGTCAGCTCACACAGCCGGGCCAGCCTGGCTACCTCGGCCAGGTGGGCCTCGATCTGCCGCAGATGCTCCTCCCGCACCAGCTTCAGGTTTTTCGGCGCCACGAAGCTGCCCTTTCCGGCCACGGTGTAGATGAAACCATCCCGCACCAGCTCGTCATAGGCCCGCTTGGTGGTGATGACGCTGATGCGCAGGTCCTTGGCCAGGTCGCGGATGGAGGGAAGAGGCTCGTCCTCCCCCAGCACACCGCTCATGATCTGGCTTTTCAGCTGCTCGCAGATCTGTTCGTAGATCGGCGCGCCGCTCTTGTTGTCGATGAAGATGGTCATGACATATCCTCGCATTTGAACTGTTCATATACAGTATATACAGCCATAACAGTCTTGTCAATAGGGAAGATGAAAAAAACCGCCGCCCGGCCGGGCGGCGGTTTCTGTGTGTGCGTCTGAACTTTTCCTACTGCGTCTCGTTTTGGGGAGCGGCGGGGCTCTTGCCCAGCGCGCCGGGGTCCACCGCGATCATCACCGCGGAGCCCCGGTCCCGGCAGCACACCGCGGCCAGGTAGCCGTCCGCCAGGTCGTAGTCCGTGAAGTGCCAGCCGGGCAGGTCGTGCATCACGTCCTCCTGGTCGATGGCCAGCAGCCTGTCCTCGCTGACCGCCTTGACCCAGGCCTCCTTGCGGACCCAGATGCGGAAGAAGGCCTGGGTCTGATCCTTGGCCGGCCAGGCCGCCAGCCAGTCCCGCTCCCGGAAGTTGAGCCGCCGGGCGATGGACAGGTGGACGGGCTTGACCTTCTGTACGTCCGCGCCCACCTGCCGGTCGCTGACGGCGACCATGGCGTACTGCCCGGAGTGGGACAGGCTGAAGAACATGTTGTCCCGCTCGGTGAACACGGGCTTGCCCGCCTGCAGGAACTTCACCGGCTCGTCCGGCGTCAGGCCCTGCTCCTCCATGACGTAGCGCCACAGCAGACCGGCCGCCAGGCTCTCCGTCCGGGCGGGGGCGTACCGCAGCCGCTCATAGCGCCGCCGCCGCCACCGGGGCAGCAGCTCCGGGCCGTTGGCCGGGAGCGCGGCGCCGTCGTCAAATTTGCAAATATAGACCTTGATCATTTTGCTCACCAGGCTGGCGTGTACCAATAGTTATAGATCACGTAGTTCTCGATCCGAAACAGCTCCAGTTCCCCGTGCCGCTCCGGCCGCGCATCCTCCAGCTCCACGTCGTAGATCCAGTCCACGCCGTCCTCCGGGATCACGACAAAGCTGTGGTCTCCCTTGTATTGGTTGATGGTCGCGGCCACGATGTGGGCCTCCTCTCCCAGGCACCGGGCCAATAGGCCGAAGGCCGCCGCGTAGGCGTAGCAGGTGCCGCCGCCGTTCTCGAAGCCGTGCAGCCCCCGCTCATATTCCCACCCGGTGGAGCCGGGCTCCTCCGGGATCAGGTCGTTGGGTGTCACCTTGTACTCAAAATGCTCCTTCACCCAGAGGTATACCGCCTCCAGGGCCTCGCTGCCGCTAAGTTCATTGGCGCCGCTCTCCGCCAGGGCGTCCTTCAGGTAGCCGTCCAATGCCTCGCTGCCGGTGGTGTAGGCCCCGCCGGGGCCGAAGGTCCAGAGCCCTATGGTGCTGTCCATCACTGGCTTGCCATCCCCGTCCGCGGCGTACAGCCAGCCGTCCAGCCGGTAAAACCCCGGCGCCGCGGGGGCGGGCACGCCCTCCGTCACCATATCGCCGATGGCCTCCCAGGCCCAGCTGCCACGCTCCACGTCCGGCGGCAGCATCCCCCGGAAGAAGAGGGCGTCCCCGTCCGTGGTCCGGCCCGTGAGGGCAGCCAGCACCTGGGCCAGCTCGCCCCGGGTCACCGGCTGGGACGGCTGCCCGTCCGCCGTCAGGACCCCCTGGGCCACGTCCTCCGCCAGGGCGGCGGTCCGGGCCGCATCATCGCCGGTGAGCTTTGCCGCCAGCACCGACAGCAGGGAGGAAAGCTCGTTTCGCGCCAGCTTGCCCTCTCCGGCCGCTGGGTCCATCTGCAGTAAGCCCGCCTTCGTCAGGGCCGCCGTGCCGTCCTCGGCAGGCACGTCCAGCAGGGAGCCCAGGATGTCAAAGGCCGCCTTCCGGGTGACGGTGTCCGTGGGGTGGAACAGACCGTCCGCCTCCGGGGCCATCAGCGCCGGGTGGCCGCTCTGCTCCGCCAGGAACAGGGGCTCGGGGGTGGGCGCCGGCGTGGCGGTGGGGACAGGCTCGGGCTCGGATACGGAACCGGACAGGGCCGTCATGACCAGAGCCAGCGCCAGGGTGGACAGGATGATGTAGAGATGTATCCGCGGTCTTCTCATGCAAAATAACAGAAAACACGCGCCCGTTGCCTCGGTACGGGGCGCGTGTTCTTTGATTTACCTGTGAGCGCGGATGTCGCAGTGTCATCGCCGGCGGCGCAGAGAGGGGTCTCTGTCCATGTGCCCACAGCGGTGCCCGGCCCCGTGCTCACCGGCGTCCAGCCGGATGTGCAGGGACCTGTGGACGTTGTCAGGGCGGCGGACAGGACCGGCGCCGGCTGCTCACTGGTCATCGTAAAGTGCTCCTTATTCGGGTGGTTGGATAAAACTGCCATTAATACCCCTTTATAATTATACAGAATTTGGAAGAAATTACAACCCCCAATTTCGTTGACTTGGCCCATATTTGGGAATTATAGTTTACAATGTGGAAACAAAATCGCCGGAACACGCGTTGTAGGTCTCTGCAACCCCCTTGCCTCCCCTTGAGGGGAGGTGGCTGCCGAGCATCAGCGAGGCAGACAGAAGGGTGAAAGTCATAGTTGCGCAGAAACTTTTTTGAAACGATCTCCCCGGCTCGCGCGTATACCCTGTGAAAGGCCTTTTAAGGAGAGACGCGATGACAGAGGAACGATTCACCGCCCTGGCGGAAAAGTACATGGACACGGTGTTCCGCGTGGCGTACAGCTTTCTGAAAAACAGCGCCGACGCGGAGGACGTGACCCAGAACACCCTCCTGAAGCTGTACCAGTCCGGCGTCCGGTTCGAGGGACCGGAGCACGTCCGGGCCTGGCTCATCCGGGTGGCGGCCAACGAGTGCAAGAGCATCCTCCGCTCGTCCTGGCGGCGGGCGGAGCCCCTGGAGGACTACATGGCCACCCTGGACCTGCCCGGCCCGGAGCACATGGACCTGTTCCGGGCGGTGATGGCCCTGCCGGCCAAGTACCGGGCGGCGGTGCATCTGTACTACTTTGAGGGCTATTCCTCTGACGAGATCGCCCGGCTGCTGGACATCCCGGCGGCCACCGTCCGCACCCGGCTCGCGAGGGCCCGGGAGCGGCTGAAAAAAGACTTGACGGAGGCGTACGCGCTATGATCGACCGAAACACCTACCATGAGACCTTTTCCCGCCTGCACGCTTCCGGCGACACCGTATCGGAGGTATTGAAAATGGCGCGGGAGCAGGAAATGAGACCCAGCAAAAAAGGACTGAGCCGGCGGGCCCTTGGGGCCCTGATCGCCGCGGCGATGGCCCTGGTGCTGTCCGTGACGGCCATCGCCGTCAGCGGCACCGTCTACAGCAGCCGGCCGGCGGAGCGGCAGATATCCAGCGGCGACTGGTACGACACCGCCTTCGGCAATGAGGCCGTCCCCGGGTCGGAGGGGGGCGAGGCGTACTTCGGGGATAAGGAGGGGTACCTGCCCGTCCCGGCCAACCAGCGGGTGACCGTGGACGCGGACACCGCCCGGCGGCTCATCGGCGCGGAGACGAAAAACGTGGACCGGGCCGTGACCCTGGGGGACTGGACCTTCACCGTGGAGAGCCTGGTGCTGGACGAGAACGGCATCGGCGTACTGACCTTCACCGCGGAGAACCCCAATGGCGTGGACGGCGGCCTGGAGGTCACTGCAGACGGCGAGGCCATGTTCAATGGGGAGGCCGGCGTCAAAGACCAGGCGGGCGGCAAGGTGACCTATCCCAAGTTCGGCCTGATCGCCGGCCATGACGGCGGTACGGAGGCGTCGCTGGACACCCGGTTCTATCTCTCCGGCGAGGGCCGCACGGCCACCAAGGTCCGGCTCGTGGCCTACATGGGCGCCATGTGGAACGTGGAGGCTCTGGACGGCTGCGACACCCTCCGGGCCGTCTTTCAGATCACGAGGCCGTACAAGTGGCGGGCCGTCCTGGACGACCTGTTCCCGCCCGGCGACGATAAGCTCCGGGAGACCGCGGTCATCGACATCCCCCTGACCCAGATGGCCCAGACCGTGGCCCTGTCCTCCGCCGACGGCTGGCGGGCAGAGGTGTCCCCCATGGGCCTCGTGATATACGGCAGCGAGGCGGCGCTGGCCGTCAGCCGGCACGTGGGCGACGAGATCGATGCGGTGACCGTCCATTACGCCGATGGCACCGAGTATGTGGTGACCAGCGAGGAGCCCTACATCGAGAACAACATGCTGGGCTACATGCCGGGGGACGGCTCCGTCCGCTTCGTGCTCAACCGGCTCATCGACCCCAGCCAGATCATGTCCGTCACCGTCAGCGGCGGGCTCTACGCCAGCACGGCGGGCGATAAGACGCCCTTCGAGACCGCCCTGACCCCGTAAAACAGAGTTCATCCCCGGACCTTTGGCCGGGGATGGATTTATTCAATGGATGTTCAATAGTCGAAGGCGCCGTCGTTTTTCTCCTCCAGGGCCTTGATGGCGTGGTAGCAGAAGTCGCTGTATGGGACAGGGATGCCATGCCGGCGGCCCAGCTCGACCATGGTGCCGGCGAAGACGTCCACCTCCGTGTGCCGTCCGGCGTCCAGGTCCTGGAGGGTGGAGTACCGGGCTGCCGGGCGGGCCTCCTTATAGTTGGTGTTGACGCCGTCCGGGTCGGAGATGTCCACGCCCTCCGCCGCGGCGACGAGCTCCGTCTCATGGCAGAGCATCCGCCGTAGGTGGTCCATATGTTTGCTGCCGTCATAGGCCCCGGCGCCCACGCCCAGGATGGCCTGGGGCAGGTTCCGGCTCACGTTGACGGCGAACTTGAACCATATCTGCCGCAGGATGTCCGGGCACAGATCCACGCCCACGCCGGTGCCCTCAAAGAGCCGGACCAGGGCCGCCATGCGGGGCGTCTCGGCGGGCGTGTCGATCTCGCCGCAGAAGATGCCCGGCGTGGCGTCGGGCCGGAAGAGGACGCTGTTGCCCTTCCGCTCGGAGGAGATGCGGATGAGGGCATAGAGTATGCGCTCCCGGGGCACCACGGCGGCGATGTCCCGCTCGCTGGTGACGCCGTTCATGAGGCTCATGACGGTGGTGTTCCCGCCCACGAGCTTTGAGAGCATGGGCAGCACCCCCGGCAGGGCGCTCCCCTTGACGGCCACGACCACCAGGTCGGGGCTTTCTATCTCCTCCGGCGCCTTCACCGCCGGGCGGTACGTCTTTCCGTTGATGACGAGGCCGTCATTTTTCAGCCGCTCCGCCCGGGGCCCCTCCGCCGCGACGCAGAAGGACACGTCCGGCCGCTTTGCCAGGCCCCAGACGATGTAGGACCCAACGGCGCCCGCGCCGATGAGGACCACCGATCTCATTTCCATGGGCATCCACCTCCGCCTGCGGCGGTCACATCTCCTTGTCCTTGATATACACGATCTTCGACCGGGGGTCGGACTTGTCCGGCCGCTCCTCCACCTCGAACCGGTCGATGGCCTTCACCATGCCGGAGAGCTTGGAGTAGCCGTAGCTGCGGCTGTCGAAGTCCGGCCGCTTTTTCTGGATGAGCTGGCCCACGGCCCCCAGGGACACATAGTCCTCGTCCCCGGCGCCGGACAGGTCCAGGATGGAGTCCGCGATGAGCCAGATGATGCTGTCCGGTATCTGCCGGTCCTCGGCGGGGACGGCCTTGGCCGCCTCCGGCTCCGTCTTTTTGGCGGGTTCGGCCTTCTTGGCCGTGTCCGTCTTTTTGACGGGCTCCGCGGTCTTTTTGGCGGGCTCGGCTTTTTTGGCGGTCTTGGCCTTCTGAGCGGGCTTGGCCACCTTGGCGGACCGGTCCCGGATGACCTCGATGTAGATGAACTTGTTGCAGGCGGCGATCAGGGGGCTGGGGGTCTTCTGCTCCCCGATGCCGATGACGAACTGGCCCGCCTCCCGCAGCCGCCGGGCCAGGCCCGTGAAGTCGCTGTCGGAGCTGACCAGCACGAAGCCGTCCGTGTTGCCGGAGTAGAGGATGTCCATGGCGTCGATGATCATGGCCGAGTCCGTGGAGTTCTTCCCCTTGGTGTAGGCGAACTGCTGCATCGGCGTGACGGAGTTGTCCAGCAGCACCTGCTTCCATCCCGCCAGGTTCCGGGTGGACCAGTCGCCGTAGGCCTTTTTCAGGTTCGGCGTGCCGTAGATGGCCACCTCCTCCATGATGCCCTGCAGGCAGTCCCGGGGGGCGTTGTCCGCGTCGATGAGCACCGCGAGGCGCAGGTTTTTGTCGTTATCCGTAATGGGCATTGATATCCCTCCAATTCTGCGTAGATTATACAGGACGGAGAGAAATATTTCAACATGGGGCGGAAAAACCTGTCTGGGAAATGAAAACATTTTATGTACTGCGCAGAAAAAACTTGAATCGGCCTGCGGCTTGTACTATAATAATAGGGCTGTATTTGTAAACTAAACCGCAAGGGATGTGTTGACACATGAGTGCATCGAAAGACAAAAAGCTCCGCAAACAGCAGATCGAGGCCGGTACGGACAAGCGTACCATCGCCAGAGAGAAGGAACTCAAGGAGCGCCGCAAGACGAAGATCACCTACTCCGTGGTGGCCGTGGTGCTGGTGGTCCTCTTCGCCTTCATCTTCGTCTATAACTCCACGTTCCCCAGCCGCCACACCACCGCCGTCACCATCGACGGAAAGGACTACTCCGTGGCGGAGCTGAACTTCTATTATTCCAACGCATATATGAATTTCTATAACAACAACTACTACTACATGTCCATGGGCCTGTTCTTCGACCCCCAGACCAGCCTGGCCGAGCAGCAGTACAGCGATGACATGACCTGGCGTGACTACTTCATCGACGCCGCCGTGGAGAACATGCGGCAGATCCAGATGCTCAACGACCAGGCGGAGGCCGCCGGCTTTGAGCTGCCCGCCGAGTATGAGGACGAGTACAACGCCGCCATGGACGACATGGTCAACGGCTGGAAGGACCTGGGCTATGCCAGCCTGAAGCAGTATATCAACCTCAACTACGGCCGGGGCGTGGACGAGGAGATGGTCCGCACCGAGACCCGCAAGCTCTATGTGGCCAGCGCCTACTCCGAGAGCATCATGGACAGCTATGAGTACAGCACGGATGAGCTGGCGAGCTACTATGCCGACCACGCGGACGAGCTGGATCTCATCGAGTACGCCTACTACATGGTCCCCGCCCCCGCCGCGGATGACACGGCCTCCGGTGAGCCCGGGGAGGACGCGGCTTCTGCCGAGCCCGCCGTGGACGCCGAGGCTCTGGCCCAGGCCATCGACGGCACCGATCTGGACGAGTTCACCGCCCAGCTGAGCGAGGCCGTGGCGGACGCCACTCCCACCACCCAGACCATGACCGGCACCAGCATCTCCACCGACTACGCCGAGTGGCTGCTGGACAGCGCCCGTGAGCCGGGCGACGCCACCGCCATCGAGAGCGAGAGCGGCAGCACCTATGTGGTGATGTTCCTCAGCCGGGACGACAACAGCTATCCGCTGGTCAGCTTCCGTCACATCCTGATCAACGCCGCGGACGACGACGGGGACGGCGCCTTCAGCGAGGAGGAGATCGCCGCCGCCGAGGCCACGGCCCAGGAGATCTATGACGAGTGGCAGTCCGGCGACGCCACCGAGGACAGCTTTGCGGAGATGGCCAACACCCTCTCTGACGACGGCGGCTCCAACACCACCGGCGGCCTCTATGAGGACGTGTACAAGGGTCAGATGGTGGATCCCATCAACGACTGGCTCTTTGAGGACGGCCGCAAGGCCGGCGACACCACCGTGGTGTCCTATGACGGCAATTACACCGGCACCCACGTGGTGTACTTCGTGGGCGAGGACGACATGACCTACGCCCAGTACCAGGCGGACAGCACCCTGCGCAGCGAGGACTACAACAGCTGGCTGGAGGAGAACATGGAGAGCTACCAGGCCACCATGGGCAGCACCCGTCTGGCAGGCAGGAACCACTGATCTATTTGATAAAGAAATAAGAGGCGCCGCCTCCAAACGGCCCGGGAGGGCCGGATGGAGGCGGCGCTTTCAGTTTTTGTGTTTTCTGCGGAGCGCCGCCACCACGTGCAGCACCGCCTGGATATCTTCGCTGTCCAGCCCGCTCACGTCAACGGTCTTTCCACTGTGCTCGATCCCCAGCAGGTAGTCCGTGGTGACGTGAAAGACGCCTGCCAGCTTGACCAGTATCTCCGGCGAGGGGGAACGCTCCGAAAGTTCATAGTAGCTGACAACGGATTTTGTCACACCAAGCCGCTGGGCAAGCTGCTGCTGCGTCAGCCCCGCGTCCTGCCGCAGACACCGCAGGACAGCGCCGAAATCAACCATTTTAATCCCCTCCAATGAAATCAGTTTACCCATGCGGTGGACTATATTGGTTGATTTACATACGAAATTAGTTGACTTCACATCTCCTCTGTGCTACACTGATATGCGGCGGGGTTTGCCATCTCTGCCTGAATATTGTAGATGAAAAAAGAGAGGTGCATGATCTATGGAGGAGAAAAAGCGCATGACCGGCCGGATCTTCAAGGCGGCGATCAGCTTCATCCTGGTAGCGGTGATGCTGTTCGCGCCGCTGGCGGAGACGGCGGCCTATACCGGCAGTCTGGGCACTGTGGCAGCCTATGCCGCCGACACGTATAAGTACACCTACTACCCCAAGTACACGGGCAAGTCTGGCAGCATCGTGACAGCTCTGAAGGCGGTGGGCGTCGATTCCAGCTACAGCAACCGGGCGAAGATCGCCAAGGTGAACGGCATCACCAATTACAAGGGCACCGCCGCCCAGAACATCAAGATGCTGAATCTCCTGAAGAGCGGCAAGCTCATCAAGTCGAAGACCAAGGTCGAGTCTTCGTCGAAGACCACTGCCTACTACCCCAAGTACACGGGCAAGTCCGGCAGCATCGTGACTGCTTTGAAGGCGGTGGGCGTCGATTCCAGCTACAGCAACCGGGCGAAGATCGCCAAGGCCAACGGCATCACCAACTACAAGGGCACGGCTGCCCAGAACACCACGCTTCTGAACCTTCTCAAGAAGGGCAAGCTCGTGAAGGTGGGCTCCACGGCCCCCGCCACGCCGAAGCCGGAGGAGAACACGGAGTCTGCCAGTAAGGTACAGAAGCTGAAATCGGTTAGCGAGATGAAAGCCGCTTTCAAGAAAAAGCTGGGGAGCAGCGCTTGGCTGGACCAGCATTCCTCCAAATTTGACCAGGATGCGGGCGGGTTCTGCTGCGCCTGCGCGTATGCGGCCGGTATCTATCTTGTGACCGGCAATGTCAATAAACCCACGAAGTATACAAAGAGCGCGCACAACGCATACACCTACTATAAGGACGGCCATGTCGGCGGTTTCAACGGCGGATATTGGGCAAAGAAAAACAGCAGCGGCGATCACAAGATAGCATTGGCCGCTTATAAGAACCTGCAAAAGGGTCTTCCCACCATGCTCCACTACTATAGCAAAGGAGCGGAGGGCGGCCATTGGGTCCTGGTGATCGGCGTGAGGCCGGGCAAGACTGCGAGCGATGTGAAGCTGGCCGACCTCATCATATACAATCCCAATGGGGCCACAGAGGGATATCTCAACAGCGGTGCCACTAACTTTGAGTGTGAAGGCTATAGGTCTTTCACAAAATAACGCATAAAATGACCATTTACACATGGCCGCCGGAGCTTCCGGCGGCCATACCGTTTGTGTGCCGGACAGCGTATCCCTGGAGACCCCGGGGATATTTTTTTGCCCTGATGCGACCGGACGCGCTCTTTTTGCGATATGATTGGTGAGAGCACGAGGCAAGCGAACGGGGCCCCAAAGGGCACGCCTGTCGCATGCACCGGCGAGAAAGGGAGGCGATATCCATGGACGACAGGCAGATCGTGGACCTGTATTGGGCCCGGGACCAGCGGGCCATCGGGGAGACGGAGGCCAAATACGGCGGGTACTGCCACGCCATCGCCTACAACGCCCTGGCCGACGGGGAGGACGCCCGGGAGTGTGTCAACGACACATGGCTGGCCGCCTGGAACGCCATGCCTGACGCCCGGCCCGCGGCGCTTTCCGCCTTCCTGGGGGCCATCACCCGTCGGCTGGCCATCAGCCGGTGGCGGGAGCGGTCCGCAGCCAAGCGGGGCGGGGGGCAGATCCCCCTGGCGCTGGATGAACTGGCGGAGTGCGTTCCCGGCGGCGAGGCCGCGGAGGCACGGCTGGAGACCGCGGAGCTGGAAAAGGCTGTGGCTGCTTTCGTGAAGGTGCTGCCGGACACGCCCCGGCGGGTGTTCCTGTGCCGGTATTGGTATCTGGACAGCGTGGCGGACGTCGCCGCCCGGTTCGGGTTTTCCCAGAGCAAGGTCAAGTCCATGCTGGCTCGGACCAGAAAGAAACTGCTGGAACATCTGAAAAAGGAGGGGCTTATCGAATGAAGGGCGAAAAACTGTTTTTGGCCATGGAGGCCGTGGACCCGGCGCTGGCGGAGGACGCCCACAGCCCGGCGCGGCGGCATAGGCCCCGGCGGCTGACGGCGGCGCTGCTGGCCGCAGCGCTGGTGCTCGTGCTGGCGCTGGGCGTGGGGGCGGCGGCATACTACAGCGACTTTTTCCTGGACTATTTTGCCCGGCAAGGGGACAGGGAACTGACGGAGAGCCAGCAGGCCGCCATTGGGGCGCTGACCGCGGTGGTGGGCCAGAGCCAGACCGTGGACGGCTGGACGATCACGGTGGACCGTGCCCTTGCGACCCGGCACAACGCCTATATCAAGCTGGACGTGACCGCCCCGGCGGATGTGGCGCTGGACCCGGAGGAGCAGAACTATGACTGCGATGTGGAGATATCCGGCTTCAACGCGGAGGACGACCCGGACGAGGGCGTGACCGGCTATGGCCTGCAAATGCAGCTGCTCCGGGAAGAGGGCATGGCGGAGAATGAGGGCACGATCCTGCTGATACTGGACCGCACCGCCACCGCCGCCAGCAAGCTGGACCTGGCCGATGGCCGGGAGAGGACCGTCACCATAAAGAACTTTTGCGTGTGGCAGCTGGACGAGGAAGGCCAGATGACCAGCGAGCCGCTGGTAAATGGGACCTGGCGATTCACCTTCGCCCTGCCGAAGGCGGAGGAGATCGAACTGCTGGACGGGACCGTGAGCGTCCTGGCGAAAAACCCCGTCACCGGGAACCGGGAGGACGTGGGCGTCAGCAGCTTCCGCCTGACGGCGCTGGGCGCCACCTGCGAATATATCACCGCCTACGACTATATCCAGCCCTTCGGCGACGTGACCGTGACCATGACCGACGGCGCCAAAGTTACCGGCAGGGAGAATGTGAACAGCGCCAGAGACTTCGGCAAGGTCTGCTCCTTCGTCTTTGACACGCCCATCGACCTGGACGCGGTGGACCACGTGACCTTCCAGGGCGTCGAGCTGCCCATGCCGGAGATGACCGGCGACAGATAAGAAAATCTAATATTATCCATATGCACATCTCATAAATCGGGGCAAATTCCGGGACAAAAGTCTATGGAATGTGACAAAATGCACAAATGACGGGGCGAAAATTGTCTATCATGCCTTGACAACGGCACATCCCGGGTTTATCATGCGTACCATGAAACGGCAAGGACGTCGTGACTAGCAGTAGTCGTGGCGTCCTTGCCGCATTTTGCTATGGGAAAGCATCAAGAGGAGGAAAAGTAAATGGAGGAGATATTAGCGAGCCTTTCCGGCGAGATATTCGGCGTCTGGTTTCTGATCGGCGCGGCGCTGGTGTTCTGGATGCAGGCGGGCTTCGCCATGGTGGAGAGCGGCTTCTGCCGGGCGAAGAACGCGGGCAATATCCTGATGAAAAACCTGATGGACTTCTGCATTGGCACCTGCGTGTTCATCCTCATCGGCTTCAGCCTGCTGCTGGGGGAGGACCTGGCGGGGTTCATCGGCAGGCCGGGGTTCGACATCTTCACGGCCTATGAGAGCTTTGACTGGTCCAACTTCGTGTTCAACCTGGTCTTCTGCGCCACCACGGCCACCATCGTGTCCGGCGCCATGGCGGAGCGGACCAAGTTTCTGTCCTACTGCATCTACTCCGGCGTCATCTCGGCGCTGATCTACCCCATCGAGGCCCACTGGGTCTGGGGCGGCGGCTGGCTGGCCCAGATGGGGTTCCACGACTTCGCCGGCTCCGCAGCCATCCACATGGTGGGCGGCACCTGCGCCCTCATCGGCGCCAAGCTGGTGGGTCCCCGCATCGGCAAGTTCGAGCGGGACAAGTCCGGCAAGGTCACCAAGGTCCACGCCTTCCCCGGCCACAGCATCCCCCTGGGCGAGCTGGGCGTGTTCATCCTGTGGCTGGGCTGGTACGGCTTTAACGGCGCGGCCTGCACCACCGTGGAGCAGCTGGGCTCTGTGTTTCTGACCACCACCGTGGCCCCCGCCGTGGCCACCACCGTGTGCATGGTCTTCACCTGGCTGAAATTCGGCAAGCCGGACGTGTCCATGTGCCTGAACGCCTCTCTGGCGGGCCTGGTGGCCATCACGGCCCCCTGCGACGTGACCGACTGCGCCGGGGCCATCGTGATAGGCGCGGTGGCCGGTGTGCTGGTGGTGTTCGGCGTGTGGCTGCTGGACAACAAGCTCCACATCGACGACCCGGTGGGCGCCGTGGCGGTCCACTTCTGCAACGGCGTCTGGGGCGCCCTGGCCGTGGGCCTGTTCGCCACCACCTCCGCCCCCGGCAACGAGACGCTGGTGGGCCTGTTCTACGGCGGCGGTCTGAAGCTGCTGGGCATCCAGGCCCTGGGCGTGCTGGCCATCGTGGCCTGGACGGCCGTGACCATCACGGTGTTCTTCCTGCTCATCAAGGCCACCATCGGCCTGCGGGTCAGCGAGGCGGAGGAGCTGGAGGGCCTTGACATCACCGAGCACGGTCTCGTGAGCGCCTACGCCGACTTCATGCCCGCCCTGGGCACCGGCGCGGCCGCCGCGCCCACCGTGTCCGAGAGCGCCGCTATCCCCGCGTCCAAGCCCGCCGTGGCGGTGGACGACGCGGTGCCCGTCCAGGTCCGGTCCCCCAAGCCGGTGGCCAGCGACGGCGGCGTGAAGCTCACCAACGTGACCATCCTGCTCCACCAGGAGAAGTTTGAAGCGCTTAAAAGCGCCATGATGGACATCGGCATCACCGGCATGACGGTGACGAACGTGCTGGGCTGCGGCATCCAGAAGGGCAAGCCCGAGTACTACAGAGGCGTGGCCCAGGACATCACGCTCCTGCCCCGGGTGCAGGTGGAGATCGTGGTCAGCAAGGTGCCCGTCCGCACGGTCATCGAGACGGCCAAGAAGGTCCTGTACACCGGCCATATCGGCGACGGCAAGATATTCGTTTACGACGTGGAGAACGTGGTCAAGGTCCGCACCGGCGAGGAGGGCTACGACGCCCTCCAGGACGTGGAGCAGTACTGATACCGGAAAAAGAAAGGCCGGGCGCACACGATGTGTGCGCCCGGTCATTTCAATGGGGAAGGTCAGGTGGTCGTGCCTTCCTCTTCCTCTACAGGATTGGCATAGGCGGCCGCGTCGAGCTTGGGCGTGGCGTTGGTGGAGAGAAGGTTGTTCATGCGGGCCACGTTGCAGGGCACGTCCATCTCGTTCTCCATACCGTTGATGATGATACATACCAGCCACTCGGCAAATTCGTCGTCGTCATCCAGATCGTAGCTGTCCTCATCCAGGCTGTCGCAGGAGCCCAGCAGGGTGAGGTCGCTGGTGGTGTAGAGGCTGTAGCTGGTGGCATAGCCGCCGAAACCGTTCTGGCCGCTCTCGCATATGACGACCGTGGGATAGGCCGTCCCCTCGGAGGCGTAGAAATCGATGGAGTTGATCTGCAGGGAGTTGGGGTTTTTCATGTACGGCCGCAGGTCATATATGCAGGTGAGGCCGAAGGTCTCAAAGGTGATCTCGTTCTGGAGCGTCTCGGCGTCCGGGAGGCCTTCGCACTCGTCCAGCCGCTTCTGGGCGGCGATATAATCGCCCGCGTCCATCAGCGCCTCGATATCGGCGGACAGGCCCTCATAAATGCCCGTCTGGAGCTGGTCCCTGTCGGGAAGGGCGCTGTACTCATCCAGCAGAGCCTGGGCGCCGTCAAAATCGTCCTCGTCCATCAGCGTCCTGATGTCGCCCGATACGCCGTCGTAGATGTCCTTCTGGAGCTGGTCCTTGCCGGGGAGGGTGCTGTACTCGTCCAGCAGTGCCTGGGCGCCGGCATAGTCGCCCTTGTCCGCCAGTGCGCTGATGTCGCCGCTTATGCGGCCGTAGATGTCGGAGAGCAGTTCATCCGTCAGCTCGGGCTTTCCGATGGCGTTGATCTGCTCGATGGCCTCCGCGTAATTGCCCTGGTCGGCCGTGGCTCTGGCGGCCTCCAGGAGCTTCTTGGGCTTGCCGAGGAACATGACCGCGACGACGGCGACGGCGATCACGGCGGCCGCGGCCACACAGAGACCGCCAATCAGTCCCTTTTTGGAGCGCTTCGGCGCCTCCTGTGCCGGGGGCTCCTCCTGTGCCGGGGGCTCCTCCTGTGCCGGGGGCTCCTCCTGGACGGCGGGCGCCTCCTCCAAGACGGGGCATCCGCAGGAGGGGCAGACCGTCGCGTTTTCGGGCAGCGCCGCGCCGCACTCAGCGCAGACGGCAGGGGCGGGAGCGGGCTGCTGTGCGTCCTCCTCGGGCTCCGCCACCGGCGCGCCGCAGTGGGGGCAGTTCACGGCTCGGTCGCTGATGGTCTTTCCGCAGTTCTTGCATTCGATCAATGCCATGAGTTATTTCCTCTCTTTCATTACTGGAAAATAAGCTGTATTGATAATATATAAAAATACCATAGTATTACATTCTTTGTCAATAAGCCGCACCGTTCGGCGGTTTTCGGCCGCCCGGCGGCATAACTAGAGCCCGCGGGAGACCCGCGGGCTTTTTTCATATCTCTATGACGCAGTATTCGTAGGCGTTGATGACGGTGGTGCCGCCGCGCTCCGTGCGCTGGGGGATGTTCAGGGCGTAGGTGCGGTGGATGTGGCCGTGGACGAAGTATTTGGGGCGGTATTTGTCCAGCAGGTCCACAAAGCACTCAAAGCCCCGGTGGGGCAGGGTGTCGAAGTCGTTGACGCCCCGGGCGGGGGCGTGGGTCAGCAGGATGTCGAACCCGCCGGCCCGGTGTATTTTGAAGGCGAGGCGCCGGATGCGCCGCCGCATCTGCTTCTCGGTGTACATGTTGGTGCCGACCTTGTACTTGTAGGACCCGCCCAGGCCCAGGATGCGCACGCCCTTGCACACCACCAGATCGTCCTCGGCGCAGATGCAGCCCTCCGGCGGGTTCGTCAGAAAGCCCTCGTCGTGGTTGCCCCGGACGTACACCAGCGGGCAGTGGGCCATGGTCACCAGAAACTCCAGGTATGACTTTTTCAGGTCCCCGCAGGCCAGGATGAGGTCAAATTCATCCAGGTACCCGGGCTGGTAGTAGTCGTAATACCGCGGCGAGGCCACGTCGGACACGGCCAATATCCGCATGGGATGGCCTCCTTAATCTCTTTCTTCTGCCTTTTCCTGATCGCTGGATTCCTGCTCTGGGGCCCCCACGGGGCCTGCCCCGTGGGGAAGAGGAGAAACGACCCGATTACTTGAGCCCTGCCGCTTGCGGCAGGGGGAAACCTAATCGGGTCGTTTGGACGTCATGACACCGACTATTCCCACGGTGGCCTTGCCGGTGTCGTTCAGCTGGTCGTAGGCGGGGATGGAGCCGGCGATGTTCTCGTTGAGCCAGCTCATGTCGATGATCTGCTCCGCCCGGAGGGCCTGGTTCTCGCCGATGATCCGGCGGCTGTCCTGGTCGTACAGGGGGCCCCGGAAGGGCTCGCACAGGCCGGTGCGGATGGCCCGCTCCAGCAGGCCGGCCATCTTCCGGGTGACGGCGGGGAGCTTTTCGGAGTAGCGCATCTCCACCACCCCGGCGGACATGCCCCAGTAGTAGTTGAGGGCCTTGCTGCTCTCGGCATACTGGCTCTGGAAGCTCTTGTCCCGGATGCTGCGCAGGATGCTCTCATAGTACACGCCCCACTGCCACACCGGCCTGGCCAGGTTCACCAGGGTGTCCCCGTCCACGATGGACAGGCCGAAGGGCGCGTGGCCATTGTCCCTCAGCCGGGCCAGATCCTGGGAGGAGATGAGCCGGATGCCCCGGTCCGTGAGCCGCCGGGTGGCGTCCTCCACGCCGCCCACGGAGGACCACTCCAGGTAGACCTTGGCCCGGGGGTTGGTGCTCTGCACGCCCAGGGCGAAGGCGTTGATGCCCGCCACCTGGCCGAAGATGGGGTAGTCGCAGATGTAGCCCACGTTGTCCGTCCCGGCCAAAGTCCCGGCGATGACGCCGGCGATGAACTTGGCCTCGTACATCCGGGCGTAATAGGTGCGGATGTACCGGTGGGACATGTTCAGGGAGCAGTTGAGGATGGTCACCTTGGGGTGGTACACCGCCGCCCGGAGGCTGGCGTTCAGCAGCCGGGGGGAGGTGGTGAACAGGACGGTGTTCCCGTCGGCGATGGCCTGCTCGATGACCTCGCCGGGGTCGTGGTCCAGGGCGTTGAAGTAGGCCGCCGTCTCCAGCTTGCCGTCGAACACCCGCTGGATGTGCTCCCGGCCCAGCTCGTGGCCGTAGGTCCAGCCGGACAGGGCGGGGTTCTTGTCGTGGATGAAGGCCACCTTCATGGTCTTGGGCTCGGCCTTGGGCAGGACCTTGGCGAGGATGTTCCCGGCGGGCTTATCCTCCGGCTCCAGCTTCACGTCGATGGGCTCTCTCTCCTGCTGGAGGGTGAACTCCTCCCAGACCTGGGTGATGGACTTTTTGATCTCCGCCGGGGTCTTCTGGCGCAGGTCCTGGTAGCCGTACACCTCCATGTAGGCCAGCATGGCGTCGCCCACGGTGGTGTCCAGCTGCTCACCGCCCTGGGCGTCGTAGGCCTGGCGGAAGCTGTACCAGGCCACGGCAAAGCCGGTGCGGTCGTCGTCGGTCCAGGGCTCCGCCGGGCCCTTGCCCATGAGCTGCTGGAGCCGGGCATAGCTGCCGGGCCGGGAGAACTCCACGTAGTTTATACGGCTGAGCTTGTAGAAGTCCAGGTATTCGTAGTAGACCTGATGCTCCTGGGCGTCCTGGGGCATGACGCGGATGACGTGGGCGTAGATGGTCTCCGCGCCGAAAAAGCGCAGCACGCTCACCCGCTTGTTGCCCTCCTCCACGTAGTACCGGTTCAGGTACTCGTAGCACAGCACGGGGTCCCGGATGCCGTCCTCCAGGTGGGACTGGCACAGCGCCTCCCACTTGGTGGCAAACTCCGAGGCCTCCGGCATCAGGGGCATGAAGTTCCGGGCGAAAGCCTGGGTCCGGCCCTGGGTCCGGGTGCCCACCACGAAGGCCAGGGGGATCTGTATGGTGCCCAGGTCGATGCCCTGGGGGATGTGCTCGCTCTGGAGAAAGCCGTCCAGGGTGGGCAGATATGGATATTGCCCTGCGGCGGTACAGCGTCGGAATTCCTTCTGTCCCAGCTTCAGGGCGTCGCTATAATGCTGCTTATACATGACAGGGTCCTTTTCGCGTGATTATTTCCCAACGCAGAACCGGGCGAAGATGCCGTTCGTGATGTCCTCCCGGACGGTCCGGCCCGTGAGCTCGCCCAGAGCGCCCATGGCGCCCTCCACCTCCGTCAGCACGGCGTCCGGCGTGATGCCGGCGGCCATGGCCTCCCGGGCGGCCCGGATGTACTCCAGCGCCCGGCCCACGGCGTCCGCCTGCCGGGGGTTGGTGAGCACCTCCCCCGCGGGGATGGGCTCGCCCTCCGCGAACAACGCCGCCGCGGCGGCTTCCAGCGCGTCCAGCCCGTCGCCGGTGAGGGCGCTGAGGGATACGGCCTCCGCCATGTCCCAGGCGGCGGGAAGATCGGCCTTATTGCGGATGACGATGTGCTTCGGCGCGGCCTGGGCGGCGGCCAGCACGGCCTCGTCCTCCTCGGTCAGGGGCTGGGAGCCGTCCAGCACCGCCAGCACCAGCTCCGCGGCCTGGGCCGCGCTCCGTGCCCGGGTCACGCCCTCCCGCTCGATGGGGTCGGCGGTGTCCCGGATACCGGCGGTGTCCAGCAGCCGCAGGAGGACGCCCCCCAGCACCGTCTTTTCCTCGATGGTGTCACGGGTGGTGCCCGGCACGGCGGTGACGATGGCCCGGGCATAGCCCAGCAGCGCGTTCATGAGGGAGCTCTTTCCCACGTTGGGCCGCCCTAGGATAACACAGGGCACACCGTTTTTCAAGACATTTCCGCGCCGGAAGGTGGCCAGCAGCTTTTCCAGCCCGTTCTGGGCCTCCGCCAGGGTGGCCTCGTAGCCCTCCAGCTGGAAGGGCTCGATGTCCTCGTCCGGGTAGTCCAGCACCGCGTGGTAGTGTGAGCATATGGCGGAGAGGCTGTCGTATATGCCGTCGGTCTTCCGGCTCACGGCCCCGTCCAGCTGGGCGGCGGCGTTCTCGGCGGCCCGGGCGGTCTCGGCGTCGATGAGGTCGATGACGGCCTCGGCCTGGGTCAGGTCCATGCGCCCGTTCAGAAAGGCCCGGCGGGTGAACTCCCCGGCCCTGGCCTGCCGGGCCCCGGCGGCGAAGAGGCTCTCCAGCCCAAGGCGCAAAACTACGGGGGAGCCGTGACACTGCAGCTCCGCGGTGTCCTCCCCTGTGTAGCTGTTGGGTCCCCGGGATACCGTGGCGAGACACTGGTCCAGCACCGCCCCCTCGGGGGACAGCAGCTGGCCCAGCACCAGACGCCGGTCGGGCCGCTGGCTCATGGGCGCGCTGCCGCGCAGGGGCCGGAATACCCGGTCCAGCACGGGCAGGGCCTCCGGTCCGCTGACGCGGATGATGCCGATGGCGGATATGACCTGGCCCGTGGCGATGGCGGCGATGGTATCGAATGGGTGCTCAGTGGCCCCCGGATACCGGGGGCCGAGATCGTTCGTCATTTCTTTTTGTTGGCGTCGTCCAGCTCCGCCAGGTGGTAGGTCAGCACCAGCAGACTGTCGGCAAAGTGGATGCTCTCGACCAGCGGGCCGTTCTCGCCCACGCTGATCTCGGTGTTGGTGAAGTTCCAGATGGCCCGGATGCCCGCCTCCACCAGTACGTCTGTCAGGTCCTGGGCGGCCTCCCGGGGGACGGTGAGGATGGCGATGTCCACCTTGTGCTCCCGCACGAAGTCACCCACACCGGCCACGTCGTAGATGGGGAAGCCGGAGATGTCCTTGCCGATGACCTCCGGCCGGACATCGAAGGCGCCCAGGAAGGAGTATCCCTCGATGATGAATTCAAAGTTCTGGACCAGGGCGGTGCCCAGGTTGCCCGCGCCCACCAGGATGGCGGAGTAGTCGCGGTAGGTCCCCAGGATCTGGCCGATCTCCTTGCGCAGGGAGTCCACGTTGTAGCCATAGCCCTGCTGGCCGAACTCACCGAAGCAGGAGAAATCCTGGCGTATCTGGGATGGGGTCAGCCCCATCTGACGGCCCAGCTTGTCGGAGGAGATGCGCTCCTCCCCCCGGCTGGCCAGATCGTCCAGCTTGCGCAGGTAACGGGGCAGACGGCGGATGACGTTGTTGGAGATGTTCGTGCGCTTCACGGATGCGTCCCACCCTTCCTTGTTTATGTGTTAAATTTAACACATTTATTTCAAAGTTGCAATTGTTTATTGTAAGAAGACCGGTAAAATGCTATAATGACTATAAATAACTGCAAGACAGGGACGTCAGTGTCCCGGTTTGCAAATCAGTTAGATGCAGGTCGTGTCATGGCGGAAAGACGGCTCTCCCACGCGTATATGCTCATCGGCCCCGAGGGCCCGGCCCGGGACGAGGCTGCCCGGCGGCTCTCGGCGGCGCTGCTGTGCCCGGCGGCGGAGCCCCCCTGCGGGGTGTGCCGGGACTGCCGGAAGGTGCTGTCCGGCGTTCACCCGGACGTGATCGCCATCGGCCGGCAGGAGGGGGACAAGGGCCTGCATCGGGAGATACTGGTGGACCAGATCCGTGCCGCCGCGGCGGACGCCGCCGTGGCCCCAAACGAGGCGGCCCGGAAGGTGTACGTAATAGCCCAGGCGGATAGGATGAACGCCCAGGCCCAGAACGCCCTGCTGAAGGTGCTGGAGGACCCGCCCGGCCACGCTTGCTTCATCCTGTGCGCCGCGTCAGCGGGGGCGCTGCTGCCCACGGTCCGGTCCCGGTGCGTCCGGGCTGCGGACACCGGGGACATGGGTGCCGGCGCCGCGGGCACGGAGCTGCCGGAGCTGGTACGGGGCTATCTGGAGGCCGCCGCATCCGGGGATACGGCGGAACTGACCATGTTCTGCATGCTCCGCATGAAGCTGGACCGGGAGGACACGGAGGGATTTGCTGCCGGTGTGAAGGCGGCGGTGTGCGACATGCTGTGCGGCCGCCGGCCGGACATGGGTCTGGGCCGGGAGCGGCTTTTCCGCATGGCGGCGCTGATGGACAAGACAGAAGACTATCTGCGGCACAACGTGTCGCCGAAGCAGATATTCGGCGTGCTGGCCGTGGAGACATTGAGGTAACAGGAGAACATGACAGAGGTAGTTAGCATCAAATTCAGGAACCGGGGGAAGATGTATTACTTCGACCCGGCGGGCCATCAGCTCCGGGACGGAGACCTGGCCGTGGTGGAGACCAGCAAGGGCCTGGAGCTGGGCAACGTGCTCAAGGGCAACCACGAGGTGCCCGACGAGCAGGTGGTGCCGCCCCTGCGGCCCGTGGTGCGCCCCGCCACACCGGAGGACATACGCACGGAGGAGCAGTGCCGCCAGCGGGAGCGGGAGGCCTATAAGATATGCCGCCAGAAGATCGCGGCCCACGGCCTGGACATGAAGCTGGTGGACGTGGAGTGCAGCTTCGAGGGCAACAAGATCCTGTTCTTTTTCTCCAGCGAGGGCCGGGTGGACTTCCGGGAGCTGGTGAAGGACCTGGCCAGCGTGTTCCGCACCCGCATCGAGCTGCGGCAGATCGGCGTCCGGGACGAGGCCCGGATGCTGGGCGGCCTGGGCATGTGCGGCCGGCCCTTCTGCTGCTGCGCGTTCATGGACGACTTCAAGCCCGTGTCCACCAAGATGGCGAAGGTGCAGAACCTGAGCCTGAACCCGGCCAAGATATCCGGCTGCTGCGGGCGGCTCATGTGCTGCCTGCGGTATGAGCAGCCGGCCTACGAGGAGCTGGTGAAGAACGTGCCGAAAAACGGCGCCTTCGTGGAGACGCCGGACGGCTACGGCAACGTGAACCAGGTGAACATCCTGCGCCAGACGGTGCGGGTGAAGCTGGACGGCATGACGGACGACGCCATCCGCCAGTATGACGCGGACGAGGTGGCGGCGGTCCCCGGCGGACGGCCCCGGGACGGCAGCCAGCCGCCCCACGTGCTGGTGCTCAAGCCCAAGGCCCCCAAGGAGCCGGAGCCGCCGGAGAACGACCCCTGGGAGATGCCGGAGCTTCTCATCACCACCGAGGAGGAGCGGGCCCGCAGCGCGGAGCTGCGGCGGGACAGGGCCAGCCGGGCCAGGGCGGAGGAGCCCGCGCCGGGCGAGGGCGCGCCGAGGTCCGGGCGGCAGGGCCGGAAGCGCCGGGGCGGCGGCCAGAAGCAGTCCCAGCAGCAGCCCGCCCGGGAGAAGACGGTCCAGGAGGCGTCCCAGAAAAAGCCCAGCATGCCCCGCAAGCCCCGGCCCGGCAAGGGCCAGCAGCCCCAGCAGAAGGAGCAGGGCCAGAAGAAGGGCTATGCCGCCGCCCAGGGCGGCCCCGCCCCGGCGGAGAAGACCCAGAAGGCCAGAAGCCAGAGAAACTACCAGAACCGCCGCCGGCCCCAGAACCGTCAGCGCCCCAAGGGCCAGGAGGGCGGCGGGCGCCAGGAGGGCTGAGCCATGGAAGAGGACCGGGAGCGGGAGCCGGAGACCGGGGAGGCCGAAAGGGCCGAAAAGTCCCGGCGGAGAAAGGCCGGGGCCCTGGCCGCCGTTTTCGCCGGGTCGCTGCTGGCCCAGCTCGCGGCCATGTTTGCGTCCGGCAGGAGAAAAAAGAAGGACGATACCGCCCGGAGATGACTTGAAGTCATCTCCAAGCCCCTCGGCTCCCTCGTCGGCGCACGCGGCAATAGGTCAGGACCCGGCGCAAGTGCCGGGCCCTGAATATTGCGCGGCGCCTCCTCTCCCCAAAGGGCAAGCGTGCCCTTTAGGGACCCATTAGGGGAGCTGTCAGCGGACCGCATGGCCGCTGACTGAAGGGGGAAAACCCGCGCGGAAGCTAACTTCCAGCTTTCCCCCTACCGCCCCCTTCGGGGGCACCTGGCAGATTGTCAAGCAAGTGCAACACCAAAAACTTCGGCAGGAGAGCGCCAGCCGAGACATTTTCTGGGTCGAGAGT